>JASGCS010000016.1 GCA_030054035.1 Candidatus Methylacidiphilales bacterium | reverse complement strand
TGCAGGTGCCTGTGCCATTGGTAGCTGCGGTACATGAAGAGATGTCATTGGTGAGTGATTGTGCTTCAGTAATTGATATAGTATTTCCTGCAGGGACATAGATATATTTATTAGTGGATGGTCTTGTGGTAAAAATTAGACCATTTAACTCGGTTGTTTTAGCTGTTCTGGAAGTCTGGAGATATATATTACGGGCATCGGCAATAAAACTAGTGAAAGTGATATCACCAGTATTAGCTGTTCCTCGCACATACACGGGACTCGTTGATGAGCCAATATCTCCACTTAGTGCTTTGAGGCTAATATTAAACGCAGTTAGGATGCCAGTATTAATAATATTCTGGTCTGAGGTAAGAATAATATAACGCGCAGTAAGGCCTGAAGCTGAAATATTGCCAGTAGCAGTAAGCGTAATTGAATTCGCAGAGATACTGGAAGTGGAAATAGATGTAGAACTTCCTGAGGTTTTAAAGATCAGTGATGCATCAGAGAATGTGAGTGGAGTGGAGGTTGAGAGATTACCTGAAGTTTGTTCAAGCGAAAAGGTTTCTGATGAGAGGAAAGTAATGGTTGGGGTAGCAGCGGCGAAGGCAGAGAGCACACCAGGTGACGCAGTCTTAATGTAGATAGAACCATTCGTTGCTGAGAGTATGAGATTGGTTGCGCTCCATGTAGTTGCACCTGCAATGGTAATTGAATTTGATGAAGTGCCGATAGAGGCGCTATTTGAAACAAGGTTAAGGATACCAGTGCTGGCTATAGTTAGCGTTCCTGTTCCAGTGATATTGCCTGCTGCGGCAAGGTTAAGTGATGAGGCTGTAATAGAAAATGTTCCTAGGTCAATAGCACCTGAAGCAATGATCCTAATCATTGCACTTGAAAGGCTAATGGCTGAAGCGAGGATAATATCACCAGTAGATTGCTCTAGGGAAAAGGTGCCAGCTGCAAGTAATCTAAAGGAGGTAGCAGAGAGAGCTTGCAGCGCTCCTGAAGATGCGGTCTTAATATAGATAGAACCTGCGCTCGCAGAAAGGGTGAGATTAGTAGATGTCCAAGTGCTTGAGGAGCGAGCAATGATAATAGGACTAGTGATGGAACCAATATTGCCCGAGGTGGCAGTGAGGGAGATGGTTGATGCAGTTATAGTACCTGAAGTTGTTGTGATACCTGTAGAGGATTTTAAAATGATGGTCGCTGAGGAATAGTTAATAGAGCCTGTCAGATCTATTACTCCAGCAGTTTGCTCTAGTGAAAAAGTACCAGTTGAAAGAAATGAAATGGTGGAGGAAGCTAACGCAGTTAAAACTCCTACTGAAGAAGTTTTAGTATAGATTGATCCATTTGTGGCAGTGAGGGTTAGATTAGACTCCGTCCAAACATCTGTACTGGGGCGAGCAAGATAGAGTGGCTGATTAGCACTTCCAAGATCTCCTGAACTAGCAATTAAAGTAGCAAAAGAAGCGGTAATGGGGTTGGTGCCAAAAGTTATAGCTCCCTTCGCGTTGCTATAAAAACTATTGACTGAAATAGTTGAAGCACTAAGATTAATATTTCCATTACCTGAGGTAGTGTCTGAAGCAATAAGTCTGATTCCCTTTTTAGCGTAATTCAAATTGTCTGCCAAGGTAATATTTCCACTGAACTGATCTAGAGAAAAGGTTCCAGTCTCACTAAACGATATAGTAGATGTTGCTGAGGCGAGAGTAGAAATAATTCCTGTAGCAGCAGTTCTAATATAGATAGATCCTGCAGGAGTGCTAAGACTTAGATTTGTCGTTGACCAACTTCCGGAAGAGCGAGCAATAGTCAAGGGCTGTTCAATCGTACCAATACTACCTTGCCTTGATTCAAGGGTAAGATTAGAAGCAGTAATTGTACTACCCCCAATGATACTCCCTGATTTTGCAATTAAGGTAACCGGGTAAGTAAAATTAAGATTTGTAGAAATCTGGATATTGTTATATACCTGAACAATTAAAACTTCATTTGCAACAAAAAAACCCTGAGTGCCGGTAGTGTAAGCCAGGCCAAATGTAGAGGTTGATTTCACGCCATTTGTGGTTGAGGTGTCTTCAATAAATAGATAGGCAGTATCTTTGAATGCAAGTGTACTGCTGAAGAATAACACATCTAATCCAAGATCAACTGCTAAATAATTACTGCCAGTAACTGTTTTAATGTACTGAGTATTAAAAAATTGAAACGGTACTGATATATTATTTACAATCTTAGTGCTAGCTTTCCCAACTATATGTAATGGAATTGATTTACTGCCTATATCGCCTTGGGCGTACAATAAAATATCAGTCGCACCAACCGATGTATTTTCTTGTGCAATAATCTTACCCGTAGGTGCAGCGATCCAGATGGAAGATAGAAATGGATTTAGTCCAGGATCGTTATCCCCACTAAAAGGTGCCGCAAGGCTGAGTGAAGAGGAATTTGGGAGCTTGATATCCGTTGATCCGTTTACATCGGCAGCAGTTTTAACTAACACCAATTCAAAATTGATAGTTGAACTCAATGACCCAAGACGCTTAGCATTAATTATTCCATTTGCTATCAAAAAACCACTATCAGAAATAACTGATATTCCATTGGATAAATCAAACCCACCTCTAAGGTGAATACCTGTGCTGTATAAACTTGCTCTGGCATTAAGCAATGGCGATAAGAATCTCTCATCTGCAACAGAACAAGAATTATTGTAAAGAATTGAAAGCAGAACCTGACAACTGCTACTCACTCTATATCCCGCAATGGGGAGGGTTTGTAAGACTGTAATTGTTCCACTGTTATACAAATTGAAAGAATTAGGTCTATCGGGGGCACTGTCTAAGGCATTAGCAGTACTGTCAGCATACAAAAAACCATAACCCTTAAGTGGATTGCCAGTTTCATCACTACTCACCAATGAAGTGGCAAATGAGAACCATTTACCAAATGCCGATGCGCTGAAACTTATATTACGAGCAGTGATAGAATTAGCAGTCCCCGTACCTTCAACTGAAGTGCCAATAATTGGCGCTAAGGATTTTAAGGTAACATCGCCAGGAGTAGTGATGACGCTAAATATAATGCCTGGAGGTATATCAGGGAATGCTCTAGCGACACCAGAGCCCATTATATTCAATGAAACCGCAGTTACATTGGCTCGAGAATTATGAGATGCAAACGAAGAGTCTGTAAGCGTAATTGACACACCACTTAAATTAATCTGACAGCTATTGGTGTAGCTAGTTCCAGAATTACACAACTGCGTGGCTTCAGGAACATTAAAACTGCCAGAGATTTGTTCTAGTAAGTTATTAAAATAATCCGGATCAATAAATTTAATATTCCTAGGATCAGTGAGAAGAAAGAGTCCAGTATTATTTGCTAAGGCAAGTCCATTGGTAAAGGTCCCAGAAGAGGTGATGCCTCTTAATGCTTCAATGGTGATAAGAAAGCCCGAGCTAACTCCTTCTAAAACAGATTCGGTAATAACAAGCGTATTACTACTATCGGTGAGCGAAGATGAATAATAATTACTAATACTGCTGGGGTTATAAATGCTTGAAAGACAAATTGCGGTTGCAGTTGAAGTACAGGTACTTCCAGCGCTAAGAGTTACTGAATGGTATCGCATTAGATAATAGGTAGCAGAAGACGAGGCGCCATAGTAGGTAACTACAGACTGTTTATATGGGCCAGCAATATACCTATGCCAATTATTATTACTCTGACCAGATATTTTTATATGCGCACTCATACCTGAAGCTGATTCAAAATACAATAGTGCTGGTGTGGTGCAGGTTGAACATAAGGTAATTGGATTTGCAGCAGTTCCGATTGATCCTGTTTTGCTGATTAAAGAAAGCCCTCGTACGGTAATTGCAGAAGCCGTCTGGGTAATATTTCCAGACTGCGCAATTAATTCAACAATACTTGTACTCCTTGCCGGATCAGCGTTAATCACGATATTACCACTACCTTGTCTTAATGAAAGTAGATAATCTCCAGATTGCAAAAAAGTATATGTTCCACCAAGTAACTTAATAACATTTGTATCATGGCCTAAATAAATAGAGCCATTCGTAGCGCTTATTGTAACAATGCTTGAAGTAACAGTGCTCACTTCGGTTAGACAATCAGTGCGCGAGGTGCAGGTTACCAAAGTGAGTGGATTTGCTTGACTACCTAGATCTCCCTTGAGAACGGTGATGGTCGTAGCCGGTGCTTTAAGCGTGGCATTTTTGAGCGCGATCCTGTCTGCGCTCAGTGCAAAAGAAGATACCAATGCAGTGAGCGTATCTGTGATGAGGAGATTCGTTTGATTTGATCCGATAGATACAGCCCCTCCAACGATTTCGCCCGAATCAAACTCCAAGTTCAAGGTAGAGGTTGATACTACTGAAATTGGATTAGTACCAAAAGTATATGTACAAGTTAATTCACATGAAATACTATTCGCAGCAATTAGCGACTGCATTTTAATTGTGCCGCTGGCAGAAATATAGATACTAGCATTAGTTCCAATTGCAAGTAAATCTAGTGTGCCATTAGATGAGTTTACTAAAAGTGGTGCGCCATTACTACCGACCGAGCCATTGTTGACAGCTATTGTCGTATTCCCAGTAAATAGAAGCTCAACACCAAAGTTTAGAACAGGTGTATTAATTTGAAAATCGCTTGCGCTGATAGACACATCAGTGGTGCCATTCCCATTTGAATCATTAAATGTACCTTGTGTGCTTACCGCAGCGGAAGCAGTTAGATTTATCTCATCAGTATATTGCTCTAACGCTTGTTCAGTTATATACAGAGTTGTAAAGAGAGTTGTAGAATTTGTGGTGCGGATAAATGAAAATAGCGTGCCTTGGGAAGCTCCAATCGCACTTAGACATTGCTGTTGTGTAGTTACTGTCGGACAAGTATTGCCGCCATACAAAATAACATTGTCATAGAGAAAAAGACGATAGGTAGTTACATTGGCATTATTGTTATAATAAATTTTTACATCTTGATTGCTAGTGCTTTCAAATAGTAATCCAAGTGTCTCAGCTGAAGTGCTCCCTTGTAAGGTTAGGTGGGTTGCTCCACTAACTGGATTGCTGATAAATAAATATGATGGTAAGGTAACTAATGTTAAAGGATTTGCCTGTGAGCCAATCTGAGTGGCTGAAGTAAAACTATAGAGTCCGTTGCTTGAATCCAACGAAGCAGTGGCAGTGGATGTTATCGCACCTTGTTTGGCAGTTAGCTGAAGGTCAGCGCTACTCACGGTACCACTCAGTGAAATAGAGCTACCCATGATATTTGTAATCGCACTAACCACCCCAGCCAGACTGACTG
Organism: Candidatus Methylacidiphilales bacterium; assembly: GCA_030054035.1. Lineage (NCBI taxonomy): Bacteria > Pseudomonadati > Verrucomicrobiota > Methylacidiphilae > Methylacidiphilales > Methylacidiphilales bacterium. Next base: position 17,366 of record JASGCS010000016.1, on the reverse strand, counting down.
TGCCATCTGAAATAATTGATAAATCCCCAATGTCGCCATCTTCTTGGGTTGTGTTTAATGCCCCTGTAACTGTAACATCTCCTGTTGTAGTGATGTTAATTGATTTTGCTAAAATCGATCCTAAGGTAACCGAGCCCTGTGCTTCAATAGTTAAATCTCCGCCGTTTCGTAAAGCGCCACCTCCATATAGAGGATGATTGTATGTTGATCCTAGACTATTTGCACCAGTTAAACTCACACTGGTAGCAGATTTGATTAATAAATGAGAAAAGCCCCAATTTCCATCACCCAAAGAAACGACATCATCAAATAATATTGGTAGCCCAATTGAGATATGGTTGTTAACATCCGAATTATTTACCGTAGTGGTTTCTAAAATTAATGTGCCTGTCAACCCATTACTACCGCTGGTGCCAAATATTCCTGCCTCAGTAAAGGTTCCAGAAGTATAAATACCATACACTGCTTTTAAATGCAAAGTGCTATTAGTAGTTGAGATAGAACGAAGTGTGTTTACATACAAGGTTGTAGTGCCAGTCCCGCTAATTACATTATTCCCAGATGCATCAAAACCACATTGAGTAGTAGGACAAGTAACTGGTTGAGCCCCTGAAACAATAACAATATAATCAGGGTCTAATAATGTTGTGCCAAACATGCCAGAATTAATAATGGCAGCAGGTTCAATCACTAATGATTTGCCAGAAAACTCAATAAAACCTGGGGCCTGATTATATTGATATTCTTCTGATTGCGTTGAGATTACAGCGCTAGCCTCTGCAGTAGCCACACCCTGCAATGCAAAAATATCTATAGTTCCCTGTGGTGCCGTGACAGCGCCTGAAATAGTGATTGACGATGCTGCACGAATTGAAATCTCACCAAAATGGCTAGCCGAAATAGTGCCAGATTGATGTATTGATTTTGCAATTAACTGAACGCGATCAGTCACTTGAATAGTTCCATAACTCTCAATATTAGAAACTATCAAGCTAGGATTACTGTTTGTTAAGGTGTTACTTTGCACATTATAATGACTATTAGCCAATGTAGTGGCTGCGACAATAAATGTATTGGCTGAAACTGAAGAAGTAGCACCAAAATAAAAACCATTGGGGTTAAGCAACACCACCCTGCCATTTGCTGAAAGCGATCCAAATATACGGGAAGGATTAGTGTCTATTATTGAATTAACTGCAACAGCGCTACTAGAAGGTTGATTAAATCTAACCATCTCCCCTTCCGCAATATTAAATGTATGCCAATTCAATACCACTGAATCTGTAGTTTGATTGATTGTAGTAGAATTGGCATTTTGTGCAACTGTTGCGATACCAGACTCAACAGAATTAAACATTGGGCTGCCTTCTACAGTATAAGCAATCAAGACACTTGCAATACACATAATACCACGAGTAAGTATAAGTTCTCGTAGACTACATTTCATACTGTTCATTACTATGATAGTTTATGATTTTAACACAATAACTAGTTACTTTTTGAAAAAAATACTAATCTAACGCTTGGTAGCGAAATGGGTGGCGGCTCTAGTTATGTAGTAAGAATTCTGCTCTCAATCAAATCTTTCACCACAGTACTATCAGCTAATGTGGAGATATCACCGAGTGAATCTAGTTCGTTGTTTGCAATCTTGCGTAGGATTCGGCGCATGATTTTACCTGAACGAGTCTTGGGTAATGCTGGTGAGAATTGAATAATATCTACACGAGCAATTTTGCCAATCTTTTCTATGACAGTATCATTGAGTTGGTTTTTTAAATCTTCTGTTCCTAGCACCCCACCCTTCAAAGTTACAAATGCGTAGATGGCCTCACCTTTAATCGCATGGCTAAATCCAACCACGGCAGCTTCAGCAACTGCATTGTGGGCTACTAAAGCGCTCTCTACTTCCGCTGTGCCGAGTCTATGCCCAGAGATATTAAGCACATCATCTACCCTGCCAGTTAAAGTATAGTACCCATCTTCATTTCTCATGGCACCATCACCAGTAAAATAATAGCCCGGATAGGTTGAAAAATAGGTTTCATAAAATCGTTGGTGATCGCCCCAGACTGTTTGCATTTGACCTGGCCAACTATCTTTTGCGACAAGGTGTCCGCTGCTTGCACCTTGTAACTCTTGACCTTGTTCATTGACAAGAGCAAGCTCAATACCTGGTAATGGTAAAGTTGCCGAACCAGGAAGCAACGGAGTAGTGAATGGGATGGGTGAAACAAGCACGCCTCCTGTTTCGGTTTGCCACCAGGTGTCTGATATTGGGCACTTGGAATGTCCTATCTGTTCAAAATACCATTTCCACACTTCAGGATTAGTTGGTTCACCTACCACACCTAACACTTTAAGTGAATTTCGTTTGCTGGTTTTTAAGTAATCACTACCGTCACGGATAAGCGCTCTGAGAGCAGTTGGCGCAGTGTAGAAAATTGAAACATTGTGTTTGTCACATTCTTTCCAGAATCTTGAGCTATCAGGATAGTTAGGTATGCCTTCAAACATCACGGTGGTGGTGCCATTTGCTAATGGACCATAGACAACATAGCTATGACCAGTGATCCAACCAACATCGGCAGTACACCAATGAATATCACCCTCTTGGAGATTAAAACAAAGTTTATGCGTATAGCTTGCATATAATAAATATCCAGCGGTGCCATGCACTACGCCCTTCGGCTTTCCAGTAGAACCAGAAGTGTAAAGGATAAAAAACGGATCATCAGATTTAACCGGCACAGCGGGACAATGACTGGTAGCATGGGCGGCTAAATCATGGTACCAATGTTGATTATGATAAAGCGGGGTAGGATCTGTAGAGTTTCTAATTACGATAGTATGTTTAATCAGCGCACAACAGTTTTTGTCTAGAAATGCTTGATCAACATTGCTTTTGAGAGGGATTTTTTTTCCGCCTCTTTTTCCAAAATCAGCAGTGATGATGCCTGTGGCACCGCAATCTACGATGCGATTACTGATGGCATCAGGTGAAAATCCACCAAACACCACGCTATGAATCACACCAATTCGCGCGCAGGCTAGCATGGCTACGGCAGCATCAATAATCATGGGTAAGTAGATAATAATCCGATCGCCCTTTGTGTATCCTAGTTGGATTAATACATTAGCAAATCTACAAACTCGCTCATGCAGTTCAGCGTAAGTAACTGACTTAGAATCTTGAGGGTCATCACCAATCCATACTATTGCAGTTTGATTGGCTCGCTTAGCCAAATGGCGATCTAAACAATTAACTGATACATTAATTTCTCCACCGACAAACCAACGAATATGAAAATCATTTTTTTGATACGAAGTATCTTTCACATTACTAAATGGCGTGATCCATTGAAGCGTAGATTGAGCTAGCTCACCCCAAAACGTTTCTTTATCTGAAATTGATTGTTGATACAAACTCTGATACTGAGCAAAACTCTGCACATCAGTTCTAGTGCTACTTGGATTAACGACTATGGTATTTTGTTTCATACAATATTTCCTAGCATTATCTCACAATTCTTTGTTGTATTAAATCCTGCACTACACTGGTATCCGCAAGCGTAGTAATATCTCCAAGGCTTTCGCAATCATTATTAGCAATTTTGCGTAAGATTCTACGCATGATTTTTCCAGAACGAGTTTTAGGTAACGCTGGTGAAAATTGAATGATATCAACCCGAGCAATTTTGCCAATCTTGGTGATAACGGTATCATTGAGTTGATGTTTTAAATCTTCACTTCCTGCAACACCAGATTTAAGTGTAACAAAAGCATAAATAGATTCACCTTTGATATCATGTGGAAAGCCTACCACTGCAGCCTCAGCAACACTAGCGTGTGAGACTAGGGCGCTTTCCACTTCGGCAGTGCCAATCCGATGTCCAGATATGTTAAGCACATCATCTACCCTGCCAGTTAAGGTGTAGTAACCTTCCGCGTCACGATTAGCCCCATCGCCAGTAAAATAATACCCAGGATACATAGAAAAATAAGTATCATAAAATCGTTGGTGATCGCCCCAGACTGTTTGCATTTGACCTGGCCAACTATCCTTAACTACCAAGTATCCACTTCCTTCTCCTTGAATTTCTTTTCCAGTTTCATCTAGTAATGCAAGCTCAATACCTGGTAATGGTACGGATGCCGAACCTGGTTCAAGTGGCGTGCAAAATGGTATAGCAGAAATCATCGCGCAGCCAGTTTCAGTTTGCCACCAGGTGTCAATAATTGGGCACTTGCCATGTCCAACTTTTTCAAAATACCATTTCCAAACTTCAGGATTGGTTGGCTCACCAGCCACACCCAATATTCTCAATGAGCTTCGTTTAGTATTTTTCAAATACTCATCGCCATCTTTAATCAATGCTCTGAGTGCAGTAGGCGCAGTAAAAAAAGTTGTTACTGACAAAGCATCACACTCTTTCCAGAATCGTGAGCTATCAGGGTAATTAGGTAGCCCCTCATACATTACTGAAGTAACTCCATTACTCAAGGGGCCATACACCACAAAACTATGCCCAGTAATCCAACCAATATCAGCACCACACCAATAAATATCATCTGGCTGTAGATTAAAACATTTTTGCATTGCATGATGCGCGTATAACAAATACCCTGCTGTGCTATGCACGACGCCTTTTGGTTTTCCAGTTGAACCTGAAGTATAGAGTATAAAAAATGGGTCATCTGCTTTTACCGCAACTGGCGCACAGTAATCACTTGCATGTTTTGCTAATTCATGGTACCAGTGGTAACCGTTTTTGAGAGTGACACCTTCCATAGAGTTTCTAACTACAATAGTATGCTTAACTATGGTCGCGCACTCATCTCGCTCAAGTGCTTTTTCAACATTAGATAATAATGGAATTTTTTTTCCTCCCCGATTAGAGAAATCTGCAGTGATTACACCAGTCGCACCACAATCAGTAATTCTATTTGCAATTGATTCAGGAGAAAAACCAGCAAAGACAACACTATGGATAACGCCAATGCGAGCGCAAGCCAGCATGGCTACTACAATATCTACAATCATAGGAAGATAAATGATAACTCTATCGCCCTTTTGATACCCTAGTTGGATTAAGACATTGGCAAAGCGGCAAACGCGCAAATGCAATTCACGATATGTTACCCGATGATACTTACCTGGCTCATCACCTATCCATATAATTGCAAGGTGGTTGCCTCTGGCATCCAAATGTCTATCTAAACAATTAACAGAAACATTTAGCTCGCCACCAACAAACCAACGAATCCTAAAATCTTCCTGAGCAAATGATGTGTCTTTTACTTTATGAAATGGAGTTATCCAATTTAGCTGTTGTGATTCAGCACCCCAATACTCTGACTTATCAGCAATAGACCTAGCATAGAGCTTCTGGAAGTCAGGGAATGTCATCATTCCCTGACGATCCGTTACAGAAGCTACAGTAATTCTAGCCAAACTACCTCCCTAAGCGGTTATGCTATGATTAGAATGAATACTTTAAAGCTAATTCAAATCTATTAACTGTGCCTTTAACCTGCGGCTTTAATTTGTCAGAAGCAAAATCAGTTGTGCGATACTTCAAATTTGATACTAAATTTTGCCCAAATTCAAAACCAATATCAAAGTTTTTAATTGGTGAATAAAATACATTAAAGAACCAACCAGTGCTAGAGACTATTTGTGTTGGTAGAGAACCGACAGGTAAATTACCTTTCTTACTATTATCCAAATCAATCGTTTGTCCAGCAAATGCAATAGTACTACGCACCTGGGTATCATAATTCCATTTAATCGCCAAAGAATACAATGTGGAATTAGTTAAATCCAATTTAATATCTTTGCTTGTGGAATTAACATCTACTGCGTTTTGGCTTGTTGCATAGAGTACCCCGTCTTTTGCAGAACCAAAGGAACCATATCTACCAATATTTCCTGTATCAACGGTAAAGCGTACATCTCCGCCATCAAAGTTAAATTTGCCAGAGAAGCCTAACGCATAGCCTATTTCATATATACTAATTTGTTTTCCCGATGCAACTACTGTGCCTTCGTAGCCTAGTTCACGAATCAACCCTCTAACTGCCACAGACATATCAGCATTTTTAAATACATATTTTAAAGTAATATCTGGAATCCTAGAAGTGCCTATAAATGTTGGATTGGTAAGGCTAAGTGCGCTAGCATTGGCGACTAATTTATTTTTACCAGCTTCTAGTGTAGTCGCGGGTTTTTCTAAACCAATTGAAAAGCCGCCACTAGTTGTATATCGTATTAATGGCTGTCGATTAAAAATCACACCATCGGTTGTGCCAAGAAATTCAACCGTTTCTGGATAGGTGTCAGTAGTTTGAAATGTAGTCCAATCTTGTCCAAAAGTCCATGTTCCATTTGCATCAGCAATAGTGGCATACGCCAATCTCATGCGAGGAACAAATGAATTGGAAACAACTGAATTAGAACCAGTAACATTTGTATTTAGAAAATCAAACTCAATAACTGAACCAACGGTAGTGCCATCATCTAGTTTTGTGCTGGTATTAATTGCAAAACGAGTTTGTCTTGAAGTCAAATCAACAAAAGTTCTAGGTGTGCATTCTTTTATCGTTGGTAAATTACATTTAATAACCTTGGCTGGGAAATAATGAGCGGCGGATAAATCATCTGCATCATTAGCTGAGCTCTTGCTAGCCTTATCAAAACTTGCTGAGAGCATATTGACTCTGATAAACCCTTTGAGTGATACTGTGGTGTTGCCCGAAACTATATCAACGGCTTGAGCTATTGAGAACATAGAAACAAGTAACCCGACTAATCCAATTTTACATCCAGTAATACATTTCATAATTGCAATCTCCTTTATAGTGTACTTTACTTGATTTATATTAAACTTTGTTAATCATTATTGCAATCATACTAAAGTCTAATATGTAGGATAGTATTAGTACTATTGATTTAGATTATTATAATTAGAAATAACATTTAACTAAAGGAGGTTTGTTATGAATCAAAAAACTACCGCAGCTCCCTTAACCGGTGAAGAAAAAAAAGTTATCTTCGCTTCTTCAGTAGGAACTATTTTTGAATGGTACGATTTTTACTTGTATGGATCACTTGCAGTATTTATCGCAGCGGCCTTTTTCTCAAAACTAGATGCTGGCTCGGCATTTATTTTTACCCTGTTAGCTTTTGCCGCTGGTTTTATTGTTAGACCATTTGGTGCGCTAATTTTTGGAAGGCTCGGCGATATGATTGGAAGGAAATACACATTCTTATTAACGATCATAATAATGGGTATATCTACATTTGCTGTCGGTCTACTTCCAACCTATGATGCGATTGGGATCTTAGCACCGATATTGTTAATTACCTTACGGATGCTCCAAGGGCTAGCACTGGGCGGTGAGTATGGAGGTGCTGCAATTTATGTAACTGAGCATGCGCAAGCACATAATCGTGGATATTTCTCCTCATTCATACAGACCACTGCAACATTGGGTTTATTTATGTCGCTCTTAGTTATTCTTGGACTGAGAACCTACATGGGTGAAGACACCTTCAAGGCTTGGGGTTGGAGAGTGCCATTTCTACTTTCATTCTTCCTTTTCTTGATTTCTCTGTATGTGCGATTAAAATTAAATGAATCGCCTGCGTTTAAGAAAATGAAAGAAGAAGGTAAACATTCTAAAGCTCCTCTCAGTGAAGCATTTGGAAAGTGGAGTAATCTTAAGATAGTTATCATCGCATTATTAGGGTTAACTGCTGGTCAAGCAGTAGTGTGGTATACCGGACAATTTTATGCTTTATTCTTCTTAACCAACACTATGAAAGTTGATGGCGTAACTGCAAACTGGTTAATCGTTGCATCACTTGCGATTGGTACTCCATTTTTTATTATCTTTGGTATTCTCTCAGATAAGATTGGTAGAAAACCCATTATCTTAACGGGATGTTTGTTGGCAGCATTAACTTATATTCCAATATTTAAGATGTTGGCTAATTCTGTAAATCCTGATTTATATCAAGCCCAGGTCTCATCACAGATAAAAGTTTACGCTGACCCTGAAGATTGTAATTTCCAATTCAATCCCACAGGAACTGCTAAATTTACCAACTCTTGTGATATTGCCAAGCAAGCATTGAGTAAACGCTCAGTTAGCTCTGACACCTTAGACTTACCTGCAGGTTCTATTGCGTACATTGAAATTGCTGGCAATAAAATTGAGTCCTACTCATCTGCTGGTCTCACACCAGATGATGCAAAAGCAAAAGCGGGTGCATTTGATACGGCTATTAATAACACATTAATTAATGCTGGCTACCCTACCACTACAGTCACAGAAAAAATACCAGACCCAGCTGACCCAACAAAAATGATAGTCAAAATGGTGCCTGATGCTATTGACCCAACTAAAATGGTTGAGAGTACAAAAACAGTTTTAGCTACCAAAGCTAATCCTGAAAAAGTAGATTGGATAATAGCAATACTAATCCTATCGTACTTAGTTATTCTCGTAACCATGGTGTATGGACCAATTGCAGCAGCATTAGTGGAGCTCTTTCCAACTAGGATTAGATACACTTCCCTTTCATTGCCATATCACATTGGTAATGGTTGGTTTGGTGGATTACTACCTGCAACTTCATTTGCAATCGCAGCCCAAACAGGTAATATCTATAGTGGGCTATGGTATCCTATCTGCATCGCCGCCATGACCTTTGTGATAGGAATGCTCTTTATCCCAGAAACAAAAGATAGGGATATCTATGCGGAAGACTAGGCTGTAAGCATTTTGCTGTAAAGATTAAAAGTACTAAAAAAACACCCGCTTCGTTGAAATAATAGCGGGTGTTTTTTTAGTACTTATTGATGTTATTGAACCATCGAGTATTGTATTTAATACCTTATATAATATATTGTGAATGGTAAAATCAACTAAAATTCTATCCGTACATATTGCTGATGACCATCCATTGATACGAAGTGGGATTCAAGAACTTCTGGCATCTCATTTTGGGAAAAAGGTACTGGTTACTGGGTCAGGCACCCTTGATGAAGCTTCTGCATATTTGAAAAAGCATCAAGTTGATATTTTGTTGCTTGATTTACATTTGCCAGATTCGGATTCTTTCACTGGTTTGATTAAAATCAAAAGTCAGTTTAAAACCATGCCTGTTGTGATATTAACCGCAGATAATACCCCCGAGATATGTGAACAAGCTAAGCGGTATGGTGCTTCTGGATTTGTTTCAAAGCATCTTAATACGGTTGAACTAATTTACTGTCTAGAACATGTACAAAAGGGGTTAGTGTGGTTTCCAGCAACCACAAAACAATCGGCATCTCCTGAAGCGGGCATATTGGAAAAAATCGCCACCTTGAGCCCCCAGCAACATGAAGTACTCCGTCTCGTCGCAAAGGGGTTACAAAATAAAATAATTGCCCATCAACTATCAATTACTGAAGCAACCGTTAAATCCCATATTAGCTCAATTTTATTAAAATTAAAAGTGCGTAATCGAACTCAAGCGGTATTGCTCTACAATCATCGTTAATACCTAGCTACTAATGACAGGTTTTATTATAGGAAGTTTATGTATTTTCTTAGTGATTAGTTTATTTTTTATAGGTAAATACTCCGACAATCCCAACTCCTTTTTGCATGCGCTGAGTAAAAAACCATACACCTATGGCTTAAGCCTAGGGGTGTATTGCACGGCATGGACTTTTTATGGTCTGGTTGGTACTGCGACAACGAGCTTTTATCAATTTTTTCCAATCTTACTTGGGCCAGTTATTTTATTTATCTTTGCAGGGAAGTTCATTACTTCAATCTTTGAGCGCTCTCGAGATGCTGAACATAGCACTATCAATGATTTTATTAGCGGTCTCTATGCTCACAATCGGTTAGTGAGCTTAAGTATTGCTTGTATCTTAACAATTGCAATTATCCCATACATATCATTACAATTACAGGCGGTATCTTTTATCTTTGAGATACTAGCAACTGATTATCCAAATCTGCAACAGCAATCTGTCGTCATCACTGCATTGGCTATGATTTTATTTGTTTTATTTTTTGGAGTGAGAAAATTTGAACGCCATTCATTTCAGCCTGGGTTAGTAAATGCAGTAGCATTTGAATCACTAGTGAAATTAGTCATTATGATTATTTTTATGTTTGTTGCGATTCGATTATTATCAGACCTTCCTAGTGGTGAACTTATCCAGAGACATACGACATTAATAAATAAACCATTTTCATTATTAGACTTCGCACTTAATTCGTTTATATCCGCTTTTTCAGCTATTTGTTTGCCTAGAATGTTCCATATGATATTTTCTGAATGTCAATCTAGAAATAATTTTAACTTTGGCATTCGTTTTTTTATTTTTTATCTTCTCATTTTTATAGTGTCTATTTGGCTATTAGCATTACTGGCTACCAATAATACAAGTTTAATACATACCTCACCTGATCACTTGACCGTAAACATGTTTTTGAATTCACCTATATTGCTTGCGTTGGCGTGTTTGGGTGGATTCTCAGCTGCCACTGCAATGATTATTGTCTCCACTACTGCACTAAGTCAAATTATAACCAATGACTTAATTTTTCCATTTTTATTCTCTTCTAAGCATTCTGATACTTTTACTGTGCGGGGTGGCAAGTCAATACTTAGAACTCGGAAGTTTGTGATCATTACCATTATAGTGTCGGCTTGGCTAGTACAAATAAATTTACCCAGTAGTATTGCGTTAACACAAATTGGCCGACTTTCATTTTCACTTATCGCACAATTATCGCCTATCTTGCTCTTTGGATTGTACTGGAAACATGCGCGACCAATCAGCGCGCTGATTACATTAGTTTCTAGCTTTGTTCTGTGGGTTTGGTTGCAAGCCGTGCCTCTTATGACTGGTGAAATCATTGCAATATCATCGCTAACCATTTTAAATAATTTACTTTTTAGTGCGCTCTTATATGTCACTACTTCTGTAGTATTACATTTCCAAATCCGTAGCGAAACCACACCCGTCTCTCCGTATCCAAACTTAAAACTTGTTGATATGAGAAATATTTTAAGTAAATTTACTGGCGATGAAAATACTAACCAGTTTTTACGCACGATAATCCGCAATGAAGACGAGTTACTTTCGGGACTAGATATTGGGCACTGTGAGCGTTATCTCAGTAACTTTATTGGGAGTACTTCGGCACGAAATGTTATAATTTCTTTCCAATCAAACTCTGGTCTTGCTATTGCAGAAGCCACCGAGCTGCTCAATACTACCACTCACGCACTAAAACAAAATTACTCACTCATGCAGACTATGTTTGATAATATTGAAATAGGGATTGCCGTTAGTAATGATAGAAATAATTTAGTTACTTGGAATCGTTACTATCAGTCAATTTATCAATACCCTGATAACTTTTTGTTTATCGGCAGACCGATTCGATCCATACTGGAATACAATGCAGCACGGGGTATGTTTGATACACAATACTCAAAAGAACATAGTGTCGCAAAAAGACTTTCCTATATTCAAAATGGCATTGCGTACACTGCGATTCGGCGTAATCTACTTAATAATAAACATATCAGAATTAGAGGAAGCGCTTTACCAGGTGGTGGATATATTACGACATACCAAGATGTTACCGAGACTGTTGAAACGCAACAAGTATTGGAACGCACGGTTGAAGCGCGTACTAATAAAATTGCAACTATAAATCAAAAATTAATTCAAGAAATAGAAAAACAAAAACAAACGGAGATCAAGCTGCGGGCATCTAATCGGCATGTGGCACATATCAACAAGAATAAAACGCTGTATCTGTCGCTCCTTAATCATGATGTCGCACAACCGATCAATGCCGCATTAATGTATGTCAACAGTCTAGAACAAAAACAAAATAATAAGGTAGTCCTCCGTCTGGCTTCAAATATTAATACCGCCATACAATCAGCACAACAAATTATTTCTGATATCACCACTATTTCTAATTTAGACACATTAAAAGAAACCAGCGTACTTGCATCAATCTCACTAGATGAAATACTTGAATCAGTTATTAATGTTACCAAAGCAGAACTAAGCCCCAACACTACTTTAGTCTATAAACCATGTGGTTTATTTGTTTATTCTGATCCTCGGTTGCTGCACAGAGTCTTGCAAAACTTAATTTCAAATAGCGTTAAATACACTCCGAAGGGGAAAATAAATATATCGTTTCTCGTGGTAAATAAACAAGTGATTATTACTATTCGTGATACCGGTATTGGGGTGCGTAAAGATGAACTGAAAAATATTTTTCGCAAAAGGTTTCGTGGCACCAACGCTACCAAACAAAGTGGTAGTGGCCTAGGACTAACTATCGCAAGAAGATTTGCTGAGCAAATCCAAGCTAAATTAACTTTTAATTCAACATTAGGCAAGGGAAGTGTATGCACTATCACTGTGCCAACTGCACCGTACCAAGAATTCGATAGAACTTCCCCACCACCAAATCATTCTAAAAATAAATCATCAAAATATATTTATTATATTGACGATGATAAACAATGCCTACAATCTATGCAAGAACTACTCCAGAGTTGGGATCTTTCAATTATCACCTCAAGCAAACCACACCTACCAAAGCAACCCCCAGATGTAATAATCATAGACTATCATCTATACAACTCTAAACAAAATGGCTACACCATCGCATTACAATGCAAAAAGAAATTTCCTGAGGCAATCATTGCAATTGTGTCAGCCGATCTTACGCTACCGATAAAGAAATTTACTAGACAAGGCTTTGCCTTTATTCACAAACCAATTCAACCAGCACTACTACGAGCACTAATCGCTTCAAAACTTAATGGGTAAGTTGTAGGAAAATAGTTTCTTGCTATTTAGCCAATTATTAGAAATAAATAAATTGTAAAAATCAGAAAACCACACATGTAGTTATGTCTATTAATAATTATAATAGTATAAATATGAAACCAGGCTATATAATAAAATGGAGGAAACATGGATAACGCACTAATTAATTTCATTTTAGAAGCAGCAAGGGACAATTTTGCAGTAGCACTACTGTTTGCTTATACCATGTATAGGATGAAATTATTGGAAGTCAGCCATACCTCACTTGAGAATAAAATAGATGAATTGATCAAGGGGTTTAAAGGAGTTGCTAATGATATTCATGCGATTAAAGTAGATATTGCTCGGATATATGAAAGGCAAGATTCCATGCATGTTAGAGTGCATTTGCTCGAAGATGTAATAATTAGAAAAAGAAAAACTAAACTTGCCTTACCCCCAGATACAGCTCACCTTTTAAAAGCGCATAAATAATTATAACGATCAGAGCAAGGCTAACTCCAAACACTGTTTGACTCTCTAGAGTACTGGAGATCAAAGTATTTTTGTATTTAACGGGTAAGCTGTAGGAAAATATCTTCTAGGCTTGCTTCTTGGGTTTGAATATCAACTACTGAAAGTTTGCTTGCTACAATTTGTTGGAGTAACTTATCCGCACTTACTTCACTGGGTTTATAGTGAATAGATAGTATGGTGCCACCTTCTTCTTTTTTGGTAAGTTCAACATGGTAAGAGGTCAGCGCGTTGGGAATATCGTTTTGCTGGTCTGACAAATGTACTTTAAGAATCTTGCTGTCAAATTGTTTAATGAGTTGCTTTGTGGGTTGATCAGTAATAATATTGCCATGATTTAAAATCGCAATATGCTCACAGATTGCCTCCGCCTCTTCAAGGTAATGAGTGGTAAGCAATATGGTAGTACCTTGTGCATTAAGAGTGCGAATGGCTTCCCACAATTGATGACGAAGGTCCACATCAACTCCAGCAGTTGGCTCATCTAAAATTAGAATTGGGGGGTTATGCACCATCGCTTTTGCCACCATTAACCTTCTTCTCATGCCACCTGATAAATCTTGAGAGCCAGAGTTCGCTTTGTCAGTTAAATGGAGCAGGGAGAGGATGTGGTCGGTGCGCCGATCTTTTTTTCTTACTCCAAATAATCCCGCATGTAAATCTAAGATTTGTCTTGGGGTAAAAAATGGGTCTATGTGTAATTCTTGTAATACAACTCCTAAAGATAATTTGCATTTACTTTCTTGCGTATCTAAATCATACCCCATCACCTTTACCTTCCCTTCCGATTTCAAAACGATGCCAGCAAGAATGTTAATCAGCGTTGATTTTCCTGCACCATTGGGCCCGAGCAAACCATACACTGATCCAACCGGTATCTGTAAAGAGACTTGCTTTAGTGCGGTGTGGCTTTTTTTATGGCTTTTATTTGCTGCGTAGGTTTTTCCTAATCCTTCAATTTCTATTGCATACATGTTATTTGTTCCTCTTAGAAATTGTTTTTTGGGTGGGCTGACCTACCACCAAAGTATCAGGCTCAACTGATCGTCGCACGGTAGTTCCGGCTCCAATAACTACTCTGTCTTCTAAAGTTACTGGAGCGACCAGCTCTACTCCAGATCCGACAAACACATCGTTGCCTATTGTGGTTGTATGTTTTTGTTTGCCATCATAATTGCAAGTTATGGTGCCAGCACCGATGTTTACATTTTTTCCAATGGTAGTGTCTCCGATGTAGCTTAGGTGATTTACTTTAGATCCAGCCCCAATGGTGCTTTTTTTAATTTCAACAAAATTGCCAACTCTAGCTGCATCGGACAAAACTGTGCCAGGACGCAATCTAGCATAGGGTCCAACAGTGACTCCTGCTCCAATTGTGACACCATCAAGATGAGAGAAAGATCGTATTAGCGATCCTGAACCAATGGTTACATTTATCAATACGCAATATGGCTCAATGCGTACATTATCTCCTAAAATTACTTTTCCGATAATGACACAGCCGGTATCTATGGTGCAATTTACTCCAAAAACAAACTGCGAACTGTAAGAGCGAATATGGGTATTGTTAACATCGGCGATAAACAGCCCTTTTCGTAATGCTTCTAACGCAATTCTATGTTCATATACTTTGGCTTGCCGATGTAGCTCATCAAGACTATTGACGCCAAGAATTTCTTCACTGTCGGATGCGATAACGAGTTGCGCACACTTAGCCAGTGCGGCAAGATCCGTCAAATAATATTCTCCATTTAATTTGTTTGGTTTGATGCCTTTAAGATACCTTTCTAGCAATGGCACTTCTGCAATAATAACTCCGCTATTAACTAATTTATTTTTTTTCATACTAGCATTACAATCCCGCTCTTCTGTAATTGATTGAATAGTTTTTCCTTTCAAAACAATTCGACCATACCCAGTGGGATTATCTATCTTAGCGCCAAGATATACCAGTTTAGCTTTGGCTTGGAGTAATTTTGTTAGGGTATGGACTTGCAACAAAGGAGAGTCGGCATAGAGTACTAATGCCCGTTTATAATTATGCAATTCAGGCAACGCCACCATCAGAGCATGCCCAGTACCTTTCTGTTCGGTTTGTTTCAAACAAACCAGATTGACTGACGAATGGCCAAATATTTTCATACAACGAGTGGCTTCATCTTCTACTAGCTCTGATTGATGCCCAACCACTACGATAATTTTATTTGGTGATAGTGAGTAGGCATTTCTTAATGACATTGCTAATAAGGTTCCTGAAGCAAATGGAACTAAAGGTTTAGGCACGGTGGTTTTTAATCTCGTTCCTTTGCCCGCAGCGAGAATAACTACCGCTAAGGACATAACCCACGAAGTAGTGAGGTTAAGAAATTATCGCTAGGATTTACTGTGCTACAAGTTGGTGAACCAAATAAAGCAAATAAAGCATCTAGCACACCCACTAGAATAGCACTAATGCCTGTGTAGCTAGCTTGAGGTGTGGTTGGGGCAGCATTTGATACGGTGAACTGTCTGTCATCTGTTGCGCTAAACGCAGTAGCGCCATCATGAAATACTGTAACTGTATAGCTATAAATCCGATTGGTCAACTTTCGTAACAACACTTCATTTTCAACATCAACTAAGGCTGGATCATTATTGCTTGAAGTTGGAGTAGTTCTATAATCTCTGCGCAGAAAAGCCGATCTTCCAGATGCAACGATAACTGATACAAGGGTAAAATCAGGCTCTCCTGTGCCAGAACTAATATAAACTCTATTAGCACTTGATCCAATATCATCTGCACTACCACTTGCAATTAATGAAATTGTAGGAGCAGTTAACTTGTTATTTGAACTGGTAGTAGTAATTGACTGTGCAGTTAGAGAAATACTATTGGCAGTTATAGAATTAGAAATTGAAATCGCACCACTGGTAGCTACAAAAATAAAATCAACATCCTCTTTTGTAATCGCTGATAAGGTGAGCGTGCCTGAAGATTGTATCCATAAAAAAGTACCAAGTGTAAATGAACTAGGTATTACCGCTGCATCAAAAACATTGCTACTTGTTAGAAAAATGCCTGTTGTAGCCTTACTAGAGTTAGTTAAAACTAATGAAGTCGCACTCCAAGAACTACAGGTGCCACAAGTAATTGATATTGGAGCGGTTGCACTACCGATACTCCCATTGGTGGCGGTGAGAGAGATAATTCCAGTTGATCCTACGGTAATGGTTCTATTATTGTTAGTAATATTGCGGTTGGCAGTTATGGTTATCATGCCTCCAGAAATGTTTCCGCCATTTACATTAATATCAGCATTAGTTGCGGAAGCGGAAATTAAAATTATATTGGTGGCGGCAGTTGCACTGGTAATTGCACCAAGGGTAAGTGATGAAGAAGTTGATGAGAGGTAGATATCACCTGCAGTTGCAGTTGCGATAAGGTCTCCTGTAATTGCGTTTTGAGTAATCAAAATGGGATTCGATGAGGAACCGATATTTCCATTGGTGGAGGTGAGAGAGATAGTTCCAGATGCTCCTGAAGTTAGGATGCCCGTTGTAGTGGTGAGGTTTGTATCAGCAGTAAGGGAGATTGAGGTAGCGGTAATATTGAAGCTAGAGAGATCTATGGTTGCAGAGGTAGCTGATGCGGTAAGTTTAATAGTTGCATTTGGAAAGTTAATGGTAGCAGGGAGGGTTATAGAGCCAGTGGTTTGTTCAAGTGAGAAGGTGCCAGTTGGTAAGAAGGTAATAGATGGTGTTGCAGCGGTGAGCGCTGAGAGTGCACCAGTAGATGCAGTTTTAATAAAGAGAGAGCCATTGGTGGCTTTGAGGGTAAGGTTTGAGCTAGTCCAATTACCTGAAGTTCGTTCAATGATAATGGGATTCAATAAGGAGCCGATATTTCCATTGGTAGCGATGAGGGAGATAGTTCCAGATGCTCCTACGGTAATGGAACCTGAAGTTTGAGTAATTGAGGTAACGGCAGAGAGCGTT
>JASGCS010000015.1 GCA_030054035.1 Candidatus Methylacidiphilales bacterium | reverse complement strand
CACCCTAGCAGATCAACTAGGCACTGCGTTCATTAATACTCCTAGTAGCTGGCCTCAGATTTTAACTACTGCTTCAGTTTCATTACCAAATCAAACTTTACTTTCAGCTGTTCAAAATCCTATATCTTTAGAATTTAGCTTTTATGTGCAAGATGAAACAGTTGCAACTTACATTTCAAATAATCTTAATAAGCTTGGCTTACCTATTAAAACCGAAGTTTCCTACAATAGTAAAAACAGAATTGTAAGAGTAAGATCTCACTTTTCAACAAAATCAGAGATTTTTGCAAATAAAGACACTATTCTCAATAAAATTAGTTCAATTCCAGGAATTTACTATAGAGAATTCATTGATGGTAAATTACATTCAATAGTTACTTTTCCTCAAGACGAACCAAATGATACTAATTGGAATGATCCTTATAATTGGGGTATAAAGAAAATCAAAGCAAGAGAAGCATGGTCACGAAGCTCAGCTGCTTTAGGCCATGACGAAGTAGTGGTAGCTGTAATTGATACTGGTTATATTTTTCATAAGGATTTACCTACCGAAAGCGAGCTCTGGACTAATCCAGGAGAATCAGGCACTGCAAAATATAGAAAAATAATTAATAATGAATCCAGTACTAGAGTAATAGATAGTTGTATTAAACTTACCGATAGTGAAAAAACGCAATCTCAATATTTGCCAGGTGGCTCAAAAGACGCTTCTCAAAATGCTTGTGACGATGATGATAATGCAATTATAGATGATGTACATGGGGCAAATTTTTGTGGCACAGATTTAGGTGGGTATGCTACTAAAGAAATCAGTGACTATTTTTTTAACGATAATGGTCAAGGCCATGGAATGAAAGTAGCTAGTATTATTGCCGCAAAGGTCAATAATGGATTAGGAATAGCTGGAGTGACGCCAAGAGTCAAAATAATGCCAATTAAAATATTAAATTGTCCATTAAGTAATATTCAATTTTGTTGGAATGGCAATTGTACAAGTTATAAAATTGGATATGCAGATATTTCAAAAGCACTCCAGTATGTAATTGATAAAAATGCCGATGTAATTAATGGAAGTTTTGGTGCCGATTTAGACAATATAGTACATTCATCCATAATCAATACCTATATTTCAAAAGCTAATCAGATGAAAATTAACAATCAGGTTTTTGTAGTTGCGTCAGGAAATGATGGTACAAATATTCGCAAAAGCTCTTCGGCGATATATCCTGCGGCACTAGATTCTGTAATTACTGTAGGAGCAATAAATGTTCAAGATACGCGAGCTCCATTTTCCAACTACGGTATAGACCTTGATGTTGTAGCACCAGGTGAAAATATATTAACTGCATGTGGTGTTAATGGATTTTATAATAATTTTTGCTCTGGTAACGGCACCTCATTTGCAGCTCCGTATGTTACTGGTGCGGTTGCAATTTTGAAATCACAGGGAAAATACAGAAATAGAGTAGCAAGTTGGGATGAAATCTATAATGCACTGATATTAAATGCAAAAAATAATACACCATCTCTTAGTCGTCGCGATGATTATCTAGGACATGGAATAATTAACCTTGAGACATTAGTTACGGAACCAATTAATTATTTATTGCAAATAAACAATTATTTTTTATTAGATTTTGACACAATTGGACTTAATACAACATTACTTGACAGCGATACTATTCTTAGACCCCATAATATAAACAATGTTGGATACGATACAATTGGTTTTGAAACGACAAATGCAACATTTTGCCCTATCAGAACTTTCACAGATACAACTGTATCACCTAATAGACTAGCAGTTGAAGCGATAGTTGCTGCAAATAATCTTAGAACTCTTACTCAAGAACTAAAATGTGATATAACTAAAAATTTAAGAACCACAATTAATGGCATTCCAAGTTATGCAACAGAAATATTCAGTATTTATTTGAATAATAAAGTTGATAATGATGGAGATGGTCTAATAGAAATACAATCTCTAAATAAATTGAACTTGGGCAAAAGCGATGCAATTAATGATAATTATTTATATTATGTTAGTAGAATGTCCAATCAACTTATTAGAAATACCAACGGATGTCCATCGGGTATCTGCAGTGGTTTTGAGTTATCCGATAATTTGTTCATAGATAAATCATTAAATCCAAATATACAGATTTTATCAAATTACAATTCGGTTTTTGAGGGAAACTATTTCACAATTAGGCTTATTAACAACCAAAGCTATCCTGTATTTGCAAATGATGATTCCTACTACGGACTCTTTCTTGCTACCAGCCAATCTGCGGAAATAAGAAACCTCCGAGTAGATTACAACTCAACAATTAATTTCAACAACTATGAAAACGGAAATCAGTTAGTTCTTGCTGGTCCTGTGGTTGCAAGAAATAGAGGCACTATCAAGAATGTAAGAACAACAGGCTCAATTAATTGGACTTTTACTAATTCAATATCTAATGCGGCTGTTCCAAAAGTATTTGTTGGTGGTATAGTAGGTAGTAATGAAGGTGGTAGTTTCTGCGATAAAGATAGTAACGGTAATTGTATAAATTTCACCTCAGATGAAATTTCAGTTTCATTCGTTTCAATAAATATAACAGCGAATTATAAAAATAGTGCCGACACTCCGCAAATATTTGCAGGTGGTATTGCAGGCAGAGATAGCGATCATACAATTGGGACGCTAGCTCAATACACAAAATACTCCCTAGAGCAATACAATAATTTTATGTCTCCAAATCCAAAAAGTCTAGCTGATGCCCCAATTAGCTCACTTAATAGTTTCGCAACACTTGCTAGTGATGGAGTGGTAAATTACGATAATATCGAAAATATGATGGGAGTGGCCACTGATTCTCAATATAAATGCCGAGAAATAACTGGTATAAGTTCTAAATGGAGAAGTTGGAAAAACTGGAATCGATGGTTGTATACAGCAAGAGATCAGTGTGATAATGATCATGGTTGGAGAGTAACTGACTGGAGATCAAGACCAGGAACAGCCTATATATGGTTACAGACAGATAAATTGGTGCTTAAAACTCCTATAATCAGTGATAGAAATAAAATTAAGGTAACTTCATCTTGTTTAGATTCCACATGCTTAAGGGATGCAAATAATGGAGGTAATAAATCTGGAGTTTTAGATCAACCAAAGTATAGAGGCATTCAAATTAATTCAATCATTGGATACAATTGTAGTGAAAGAGATAGCGATGATACTTCAAAAGATTACTGGATATCACAATATCCTAATCCCTTAAGACTTGGCTTTGAGCCTACTTTGAATATTAGAATAACTAACGCTCGTCCAGTACTTGCAAATATTGTCACTACCTACTGCAAATAAAACTATTAGAGTATATTTATTAATCTTACTTATTACTGGCGTCAGTTACTCTAGTTATAGTGATGAAGGTATAGATAATGATTATGTTGAAAAGCATATTTCAGGTTTTGTCAATTATAGCTATATAGGAAAGGGCCTAGATTCAAATCAGCAGAATGTGCAATCGCTGAGTTTTCGTTTTGTTTGGGAAGATAGATTTTATGATATGCTCACACTGCATGTTGAGTTTTATGGATTTCATATCAGAACTAAATTAGTAAATGAAATTAATTTAATCGAGGCAAGAAACCCATATGATGTTTGGCGTTCTTTTAGTGATCATGATTCTTTTTATATTGATGATCCAATCATAATTCAAAAACTCAATAAATCATACACCTATACTAGATTTGATGAGTGGTACATCCAATTAGATAATGATATTGTGCAGTGGAGATTTGGTAATCAAAAATTTGTCTGGGGCCAAAGTTTACCTTTTTCTTTTATCAATGCATTACTACCATTATCTGAAATAGAGTTAGGTATAAAACGATCTGCTAAGGATTATTTATACCCCAACCTCACCTCAGTACTTACTTTTTATCCAACCCCATCACTTGAGCTTGGTTTCTATTACTTTTTAAACCATAATCGTGATCCTATTACTTCCTTATACGGAAAACAAGCGGCTCAGCAAGCATCTCATTACTTTAAACAATTAATTCCAACTTGTCCAACGCCATTAACTGATCGGAAACAATGTACCTATTCATTACAGTATGGTAAGGTGCTCTATACTCCCGATGAAGCGTCTCAGCATGCTTTTCGGTTGGTGTACCATGGTGCTAAAAATACCATTGGCTTTACTTATTTTGATGGCTATTTGGGTAAATCACCAACAGATTATAGCGCTGAGTATCGATTAGTTGAAGCACTACCAGCGTTACCATCATCTGAGAGCCCTAATCCTAATACTCCACTCTATAATATACAAGTTAATTTTAAAAATGGCTTTGCAAAGATAAAGGCAATTGCTTTTGAGATTTCTTCAGTATTGAACGATGAGTATACTATCTATTTTGACTATCTTAGAATACTTACACCAACTGTTGCTCCTATAGACGCTGGTAACTTTGGATACATCGAACCTGCAGTTATTTCAAATTCAGATGGATATTTTAGATATAATTTAATTTATCTTCCTCCTTGTGCATATATACTTGGCTATACATTTAGTGAGCTAAATGATTCTACTGGTTGTAATAAACACAATGAACCTGCATCAGGTAGACTCAGAAATGGGCAAATACCTGAACTTGACTATCCTGCTTTTAAAGCAATTATTCAGAATAAAGGTAAGCTATATTCAGAATATTATTATGAATTATTCTCTTTAGGATTCACCTATTCAAATACAAATGGATTTATCGTTAGTTTTACATTGTACGGTTCAGTGATAACTGGGTTAAAGCTACCTGCTAGTGCAAGGGATTTTTATGGCAGCGGTAAAGAATATGGGGCACTTCCTGTAATTTCTATTAGCCAAAAATATGGCAGAGATGATAAAGAATTAAGTACTGGATTTTTTGGCTATCTAAAATCAGGTTGTTTTGGATTGGGTTATTTGTACGATAATACAGAATATGAAAATATTGGAATCAATTTCTTTCTTGCCCTACCTATTAATTGTACTTCTATCGCATTTAATGAGATCTATCACCCAATATATAAAGATATTTTAAATGCTTCTTTATCAGGAGGGCATCTAAGTGATTATCCCAGTGAATTAAACACTACTGATTTCTATGAGGAAAGAACACATGATAAACACCCATCTAAATTTTCTTTATTAAGATCAGGTTTTAGCATCACCTATTATTTTTAATCACCTTACAAATGTAAATACAACCTATTGCAAATAAAATGACCTTACACCTAAAACTGTGCCAAATATTCGATGAGGCACGACCACACAGCTCATTCAAGTATCAATCACCTGTGTGATTCTTGAGTGCGGTAAGTTAGGATGACCAAGAATCTCATATGTTTAATGGTGCAGCCGATCGGGTACGCCAAGCATTGTAAATATATCGCCACATACACTTATACACGGAGAATTTTTATGAGAAAATCTGTCAATATCTTTTTAGTGCTCCTAGCAACGCTCACCCCCTTTATCTCCTTTGCTCTTCCTACCTATACTAGCATTACTGAAGGTCAAGCTACCGTATCTCAAGCATCACAAACTACCACTATCAATCAACAATCAACTAGCGCCATACTACAGTGGAATAGCTTCAATATCAATACTAATGAATCAGTAGTATTTAACCAACCTTCCTCCTCCTCCATCACCATTAACAACATTCTTGACCAAAACCCATCACAGATACTAGGATCAATTACTGCGAATGGAAGAATTGTATTACTTAACGCCAATGGATTCTACTTCGGCGCATCATCATCTATTTCAGCCAATACCTTTATCGCAGCAGCTACCTCACTCAACAACACCACCTACAACTCTACCACTAACACCCTCACCACTATTGACCCCTCCCTTATTACTGCTACCATTACCACTAACGGCACCATCACCACTACCAAAACGCAACTCACCGCAAAAACTATAGCCACTACCGATACCAGCACCATTACCTCATCTACTATCTCCATCAAAGCCACCAATGATATCTCACTGCATGGCACCTTCACCGCAACCAACGCAGTAGATTTATTCGCTACCAGCGCCATTGTAGGAGCAGCTACCATAACCGCATCATCAATTACCGCCACCACCGACTACCTCTCCTATGCAGGAGACCTCACTGCCACTAACACCATCTCCCTCACCGCCACCAATATCCTCCTCTCCAATCTCGTTAACCTTACTGCACCTTCAACCACCATCCAAGCAAACAACACCGCTATTATCTCAGCTACCATCAATGCCAACAGTCCCTCCAACGCAGGTACCATCATCATCAACGCCACAAACAACCTCACCCTCCTCTCAGCTACTTTCACCGCACAAAGCACCCAGCAAGGCAATGGTGGATTTATTGAAATCTCCACCAAAGGCACCCTCAAACAACATAACACCACCATCTCCACCACTGCAGTTAATGGTAGAACAGGCACCCTCCTCATTGATCCAGACTATCTCATCATCACAGACTCCATTCCAGAATCCTATGACTACTTTAAACAACTCGTCATTGGATTTAGTGATGGTGCAGTAATCTCTAATCCCATCACCTCCCTAGCATCTACTTCATACTTTGGCGATTCAGTCGCACTAAACTCCACCTACGCCCTCATCGGCGCCTATGGTGTTTCAACAAACAGAGGCAATACCTATCTCTACAATCTCTCATCAGGTACATGGACAGACCTATCTATTACCGCAGACCAACCCATCACCTCCCTAGCATCTAATTCATACTTTGGCGATTCAGTCGCACTAAACTCCACCTACGCCCTCATCGGCGCCTATGGTGTTTCAACAAACAGAGGCAATACCTATCTCTACAATCTCTCATCAGGTACATGGACAGACCTATCTATTACCGCAGACCAACCCATCACCTCCCTAGCATCTAATTCATACTTTGGCGATTCAGTCGCACTAAACTCCACCTACGCCCTCATCGGCGCCTATGGTGTTTCAACAAACAGAGGCAATACCTATCTCTACAATCTCTCATCAGGTACATGGACAGACCTATCTATTACCGCAGACCAACCCATCACCTCCCTAGCATCTAATTCATACTTTGGCGATTCAGTCGCACTAAACTCCACCTACGCCCTCATCGGTGCCTATGGTGTTTCATTAAACAGAGGTTCTACATATCTGTATGTCTTACCGAATGTTACATTCAGATCCACTTATGATCTGGTTGGAGAACTTGCTTCAAATAATGTAGAGCTTCATGCTGATAGAGATATTAGTATTCTTAGTTCAATTACTTCAACGAGTACAAATAGTTTCACCCTTATATCAGGTGGAACGATTGGTAATGTTTTACCATCTACTGCTGTTATTAGAGTTGGTAAATTGATTCTTCAGGCTCAAGGTGATATTGGAACTGCAAATAGACCACTCCTTGTGTATGCTCAAAAAAATACTACAGTCACTACTCCAGGAAATAAATACATTACTTACACTATCAAAAATAATAAAGCAAAACATTACGAAGGATTTATTAGTCAGCTTTTATATGATTTAGTTGGCTCTATTAAGATTGATGGTTTAATAAGTTTTGATTGTGTTGAAGATGATATTGTTGCTACGCTTAGTATTAAGGTCATCTGTTCAATAGGCTTGTAATAGTTTTGTGAAATTTATAAGTTGTCCAATTGACCTTCCCCCTAAAATATTACAGATTCTTCGATGGGGTTTTTTGTTAACCTAGTAGCACCTCTCTTAAAGTAGAAATTTAATAAGAATTAGATTTATCTTTGATCATATTTTTACTGTCTTGAAAAAAACCACAGAGAGTATCGACCGAAGTATTCTGTAGAGAGTATGGTTGCTAATAAAAATGAATCCATTGGTTATAGTTTTTTAATCTTCAATCAATGTTTGACAAAGCTGATCAATGCGCTTTTGGCAGTCAAGCACTGGCTTCAGAGAGACTTCTTCTACTAAACTATCCGCTTCGCTATAACTAAAGGGATTGTCTAAGTCTTTAATAAAATAAATCATATAGATCAAAATGAAACTGACAAAGGCGGTAAAAAATACACTTTCAAAAAATGGTGATATGTTAACGAACAGTAATCCAATGATTAGAATAGAAGTAATCAGCTCAACGATGGCGTAACCAGTTCCAAGAAATGAAGTTTCTCGGATGGTGTGAATGCGGTTTATCATTCGTCTAATTGCATTCTGTTCCTGTTTTAGTCTGACGATAAAGTTTGCTTGGGTAAGATTTTCAAAAGCAAGAAAATCATCATTAAATGATTGTAATTTTGACATGAGTGCATGCGTGCGTTCTTTTTTATAGAACCAATCTATCAAGGACTGATTAAAAAGAGCGATCTTTGCTAGGTAGGCTGCTGCTTCAGGACTTTTCTTATTCTTATAGATAATCACTCCTTCATCGGCCATGGATTCTATACTTGTAGCTAAATCACCAGGTAGCTTTTCACTTTCTTTGTAATCTACTAAAGTGCCAGATATTAAAAACCCGATTAAAAAAATATTAGCGGAAATAATCGCAGTGAACAGTGAGCTTAGCGTTAAAAATTCATAGTTGAAATAATGGACGATAAATTTTAAACAAATAATCACCAGCACAAAAGTGATAGTTTTTAGAGCTAATCGCCATCGGGCATGAATGGGTATCGTGTAAGTAATCTTTTGCAACATGCAGGTAATTGTAAATTAAAATAATCTTACCACACTCATCTAGAATTTTTTATTATTTGAGGATTTTCTGAATTATTAATACATTGCAATTTAGGATAATATTTAATCAATGGATTGGTATAATGATTAAAAAAAGGAGCTACTATGAATGAAAATGCACAGAATGAAAATATACAGGATGAGTTAGAACGATTACGAAGAGAAAATTCGCAACTCAAGCAAAAGGTTTCTAGTGGGGCTAAGGCTATCTCTTTGAAGGTTAGCGAAAAAGGCGGGGTGTCATTGTATGGGTTAGGTAGATTTCCAGTTACGCTTTATTTAGAGCAATGGGAAAAGTTATTAGGACATACTGAAGAAATTAAGCGATTTATAAATGAAAATAGAAATAGCCTAAAAACCAAGGGTGATTAAAGTTAGCTCGATTAAAGTTAGCTCATAGTATAATATTGAGATTATGAGAAAGATTGCGTCAATATTGTTTGGTTTTTTTGTGAGCGTATGTACGGTCAATGGTTATGCTGTTGATAACTGGGGTTTAAATTTACCCAGGGGCGTTACTCCCGTAAGTGCAGTGCAATACGATATTCATATGATAGCGTTTTATGTTTGCTGTGTGATTGCGGTGGTGGTTTTTGGCGCTATGTTTTATGCAATGGTCGCGTTTCGTCGCTCAGCACATCCTGTTCCAGCCACATTTAGTCATAGCACGAAGTTAGAGATCGTTTGGACAGTAATACCAATATTGATATTGGTGGTATTGGCATTTCCTGCAACGAAAGCTTTATTGTTAATGGAAGACACCTCAAAATCAGAATTAACAGTTAAGGTCACTGCTGCGCAATGGAAATGGAAGTATGAATATATAGATAGTGGGGTGCAGTTTTATAGTTCACTTGATCAGCAAAGTAACCAAGCTCGGCAATTAAAATCAGGAATTAGTCCAAATACGGTTAGTGATTATTTGCTCAATGTTGATAATCGTTTAGTGCTACCAGTTGATACAAAAATACAGTTTTTAATCACTTCGGTTGATGTTATCCATGCATGGTGGGTGATTGATTTTGGTATTAAAAAAGACGCCATTCCTGGATTTATAAACCAAGCATGGACAAAGATTACCAAAACTGGTGTTTATCGGGGGCAATGTGCTGAGCTTTGCGGTAGAGACCATGGTTTTATGCCCATCGTAGTTGAAGTTGTGTCAAAAGAAGATTTTGTTAAGTGGCTAGAGGGCAAGAAAAATCCTCAAGTCTCAAATGAGCAAGCCGTTGCAATGATTAATAAATGAGGTTAGGAAAATGAACGCATCACAAACTATAGCAGTTAAAGATACACAAGAACATCATGGGCCAGAATCTGGAATACTTCGCTGGTTATTTACCACTAATCATAAAGATATCGGTACATTGTATTTATTATTTTCCTTAGTAATGTTTTTTATTGGTGGGGCAATGGCCTTGGTGATTAGAACAGAACTTTTTCAACCGGGATTACAATTTGTAGATCCTCAGTTTTTTAATTCCATGACCACGCTTCATGCCTTAGTAATGATATTTGGTGTTGTAATGCCAGCGTTTGTTGGTTTGGCAAATTGGATGATTCCATTGATGATTGGCGCTAAAGATATGGCATTGCCGAGGATGAATAATTGGTCGTTTTGGATTATGCCTTTTGCTTTTACCATGTTGCTCTCTACATTGTTTGTAGATGGAGGCGGTCCTGCTGGTGGGTGGACTATTTACCCTCCTTTGGTATTACAAACTGGAGCGGCGTTTCCTTTTGTCATGTTCTCAATTCATTTTTTAGGTATATCATCTATTATGGGTGCGATTAATATTATCGCAACAATACTTAATATGCGTGCGCCAGGTATGACTTTATTAAAGATGCCTCTGTTTGTTTGGACTTGGTTGATAACTTCCTTTTTACTTATCGCAGTTATGCCGGTATTGGCTGCCTGCGTAACTATGTTAATAACTGATAAATATTTCGCCACTTCATTTTTCAGCGCTCAAGGTGGTGGAGATCCAGTTTTATTTCAGCATGTCTTCTGGTTTTTTGGACACCCTGAAGTTTATATTTTAATTCTCCCTGCCTTTGGCGTTATGTCACAGATAATTCCTACTTTTGCACGCAAACCACTGTTTGGTTATGTCTCAATGGTCTATGCAACTGCAGGCATTGCATTTCTTTCATTCATTGTTTGGGCTCACCATATGTTTACTGTTGGTATGCCGCTCGCTGGCGAACTCTTTTTTATGCTTTCAACTATGACCATTGCTGTCCCGACTGGCATTAAAGTTTTTAATTGGGTTGCTACTATTTGGAAAGGCTCAATCACCTATGAAACTCCTATGTTATTTGCCCTGTCTTTTGTAATTTTATTTAGCATTGGCGGATTTTCTGGTGTAATGTTAGCACTTACCCCTGCAGATTTTCAGTATCAAGACACATATTTTGTCGTGGCACATTTTCATTATGTCTTAGTTCCTGGAGCAATATTTGCAATCATTGCTGGAACTTATTACTGGCTACCAAAGTGGTGTGGAAAAATGTATCATGAAACTTTAGGTAAGGTTCATTTTTGGCTTTCCGTGATTTTCTTAAATATAACATTTTTCCCAATGCATTTTCTTGGTCTTGCTGGAATGCCAAGAAGAATACCAGACTATGCTATTCAGTTTGCTAATTTTAATGAAGTTGCAACGATCGGTGCATTTGGATTTGGTTTGAGCCAGTTATTATTTGTTTTTATTGTATTTCATGCAATTAAATATGGTAAAGCAGCCCCTGCAAAACCTTGGGATGGTGCTGAGGGTTTAGAATGGACGGTACCTTCACCTGCTCCGTATCACACCTTTGATGTGCCACCTAAAGTTAACTAGACTTTTTTATTAATAAGAATAAAAAAACTGCCTTATATTTAACCTTAACGGTGGTTGGGATGTTTGCATTTGGTTATGCACTCGTACCGTTATATGATTTAGTCTGTGAATCATTGGGTATAAATGGTAGAGTTAAATTGGAAAAATCTGTAGCACTCCCAACTGAAATCAAACCCTTTGAGGTAACCCTTCAGCAACTTGCCCAGGCGGTAGATCAGGGTTGGACAATTGTAGCAAAAACTCCTAAAAAAACTATCATGACCCAAACCAAATACACAGAAGTTTACTTAATCACCAATCAACTCAATGTCGCTAGGAAAGGTAGGGCAGTCCCTTCAGTTAACCCTATTGCCGCAGCCGGTCATCTTAAAAAGATTGAATGTTTTTGTATGGACATTTTAGATTTTAAAGCAAAAGAGACTAAAGAAGTCTATGTTACTTTTTATTTAGACAAGGACCTCTCCCCAGAAGTCCAGGAAGTAACTCTTGCCTATTCATTTTTTGACGCGAAGTAATTTTATTTAGAATAGTTTTTAGTATTGTATTATTTGAGCGGTATAATACCATTTTATTAATGGTTATTTAGAAATATGGGAAAATCAATACAAGTAGGAATTGTCGGAGCACGAGGATATACCGGTGCCGAATGTTTACGACTCTTGACTGGCCACCCAGAATTTACTGTGAGCGTGGTTTGTTCAACTACCATTGCGGGTAAAACTATCGCCTCGGTATTTCCGTCATTATCACTGGCAGACACCAGTCTCGCACAATTGAATTTTTCTAGCTATTCGCCTGAGGCCCTCAAGCAGTGTCAAGTGGTTATTTTTACCACCCCACATGGGGTAGCAGCTAGCCTCGTTCCGGCATTGTTAGAATTAGGAATCAGAGTAGTTGATTTAAGTGCAGATTTTCGCCTACGCGATCCTTCAGTTTGGCAACAGTACTATCATAGCGAGCATCCTAATTTTGCTTTAGTCAAACAGGCTTGTTATGGCTTAACTGAATATGAAAGAGAAAAAATTACTTCTGCGCAGTTGGTGGCCAATCCTGGCTGTTATCCAACTGCGGTATCTTTAGCGCTAATCCCTTTGCTAAGAGAACAATGTATATCTGCACAAGGAATAATTGCAGATTGCAAATCTGGGGTGAGTGGCGCGGGAAGAAAAGTTGAAGAGGGGTACCTCTTGTCAGAATTACGAAGCAATTTTTTTGCCTACGGACTACCAGCGCATCGTCATCTCCCTGAAATTGAACAGGGGTTAACGCAATATGGATGTCTTGAAGAAGGCGCGCTTGGGATTACTTTTGTACCTCACTTACTTCCCGTACCACGCGGCATTCTTGCTACACTCTATTGTCAATCAAAACTCCCACTCCAGCAGGTCTATCAAGTGTTACAAGCATCGTATCACCATGAACCCTTTGTCAAAGTTTTACCCCTAGGGGAGTTACCTCAACTAGTTCAAGTGGTGGGTACTAATCTTTGTGCGATTGGGTTATCTCAGACACCCCAAGGAACTTTAGTGATTGTTTCTGCAATAGACAATATGATTAAGGGCGCTGCCGGGCAAGCCTTGCAAAATATGAATCGTATGTTTGGGTTTGAAGAAACCTTAGGGCTTAGTGCAATTCCTCTATGGCCTTAAATAAAAGAACTCTTTTAACCAGAGGATTTGCTGGTTACCGGATTACCACTCTTTTGCCATGGCACAGTACCCTAGGGTTATTTTTCTTTGTGCTGGTCTTAGTGGTTTCATACTGGGTAGTCTATCAAATTGGACTAGTGAGAGGAGAACCTCAATTAAAGGCAACCAGAGATCAGTTAGCTAATACTGAAAGAAAATTACAACAACAAATTGAAGCAAAATTAACTCTTGATAAAAAATTCCTCAATGAAATACAACAAAATACCGTACTCAAAGAATCCAACAAGCAGCTACTTAACCTAACCAACGACTTACAAAACCAACTTACTACCATTACTCCCGAATTGAACTACTTGCGAGGTCTTATCACCAATACTGACCAAACCAGTGGCTTAAGTATCCAAGATTTTATGATTGATCCAGCGCTTACTGCTGATAAAGAAATGGCGTATCGTTATCAATTAGTCGTGCGATTGATTTGGTCTGGACAGGAGATCGCAACCGGATCGCTGCAAGTTACATTTGTCGGCAAGTCACAGGACAAAAACCTGGTTTACACAATTAAACAACTTGATGTAAATGCAAATACTAGTTTAAAAATACGCTACTTTCAAAAGTTTGATGGGCTATTTATGTTACCCCCTGGTTTTAATGTGGAAAAAGTAATAATTGAAATTACAACTAATAAGAAGCAGCTTGCTCCAGTGTATAGAGAGTACCAGTGGAACACCCTCGTTCCTTCTATTAATAAATGATCAAAAGGAAGTAAAATATAAAAATTATGTTCGGAAAAAAGAAACCAACCTTTAAACCTGCGCTTATCACCTCCGTGATTGGTAAAGGTGTTGTCTTTAATGGCAATATCAGTTTTGTCTCAGGTATCTTGATTGAAGGAGTGGTACGAGGAACAATTCGTGCAGAAGATTTAGATCCTAATTCATTAGTGATTATCCATAATTCTGCAGTTATCCATGGTGACATCCATTCATATAATGTTATTCTCGATGGCGTTGTGGAGGGGAGTGTGTATTGTCGGCATTTTGCCGAGTTAAATCAAAACTGTAAAATCCATGGTGATTTACATTACCATGTTGTTTCAATGAGTGCAGGCTCTAGAGTTAATGGAAAATTAACCTATTGGGAAGATGGTACTTTGTTGCTTGAGCATTTACCAGAGTTGAATAATGAAGTGTCTCAAAAAAGCGAAAAAATAAAAGAAAAAAAGTAGATTAAAAAGTAATCCCTTAGCTTGTGTTATAATTATCCCATGCAAACAGAATCCTATAATTTAGACAAAGCTGAAATAGATTTCAGTGATGTCGCTGCTCGACGAGTTGGTGAGTTACTCTTACATGAAGATGACCCAAACTTAAAACTTAGAATATTTATTACTGGTGGAGGTTGTTCCGGATTTCAATATGGATTTACTTTCACGCCTACTATAGAAGATGGAGATTTGATTGTGGAAAATCAATTAGACCCTCCGGCAGTAGAGGGAGATAAAAGCGTTGCTAAAGTGAGTCTTTTGATAGATCCGATGAGTTACCAATATTTAATTGGCGCATCTATTGACTATCGCGATGATTTGCAAGGCGCCCAATTTGTAATCAATAATCCAAATGCAACGACGACTTGCGGTTGTGGTTCATCTTTTAAAACTGAATAAGTATGAATTCTATACCATATATACCAGGATTAGATGATGTTCCAGCAAAAAAATCAAGTGTATCTTCGCTTGATGGTGAACAGGGTATTTTAGCCTACCGTGGTTACCGAATAGAAGAACTTGCCAGTCAAAGTAATTTTGAAGAAACCGCATGGTTATTACTGTACGGCGAACTGCCAACTAAAGTTCAGTTAAAAAACTTTAAGCAAGCGATCAGGACTTCAATGAAGCTAAGTGCAGACTTGGTAAAAGTATTAAAATCACTCCCCAAAAATACTCATCCAATGAAAGTGCTTCAAGTTGCAGTAGCAAGTGCAGCTTTAAAACCGGTTTCAGTGGCAAAATATCAAAAAGACCCAGCTACCACAAAAATAATTGAGCAACAATGTATCGCCTACCTCGGTATTGTTGGTGCAATCGTAGCGGGATGGCAAAGAGTCAGACAGGGAAAGGCTGTGCTACCCCCAAAGAGCAACTGGAGTTTTGCCCAAAATTTCTATTACCAAATGTTTGGTCGTGCTTCAACTGAAGCGGAAACGCGTATGGTTGATTCTTGTTTAGTTCTGCATGCTGAACATACCATGAATGCTTCAACATTTGCCACAATGGTTTGTGGGTCTACTCTTGCAGAATTACCTTTTGTCGTCGCCACAGGGGTAGGCACCTTGGCAGGTCCTCTGCATGGTGGAGCAAATGAACGAGTGATACATATGTTACATTCCATTAAAGGAGTTGCTTTAGTTAGAGATTATATTAAAAACAAACTAGAAAAAAAAGAAGTGATTTGGGGTATGGGACATAGAGAGTATAAAGTCAAAGATCCGCGCGCTAAGGTTTTACAAAAATTATTAGTTGAGTTTGAAGAAAGCAAAGGTAGAAAACCCCCAAAAGATTTTCTTATTGCTCTTGAAGTAGAAAAGGTTTGTGAAGAGTTGCTTGGCCATAAGGGTGTGTTTCCTAATGTTGATTTCTATTCTGGCATTTTGTATCGCGAACTAGGTATTCCGATTGATCAATACACTCCGATTTTTGCGGTATCGCGTATTGCCGGTTGGCTAGCTCACTGGAGAGAGCAGATTGTGGATAATAGAATATTTAGACCCACCCAACTGTATCAAGGTTCGTCAATCAGAAATTACTCATCTATTGCACAGCGCAGTTAAAAATATTTAAGTCAGGTTGCCAAGACTTTGATTCAATACCAAATATCCAAAAAGTAGTGTGGAAGATATTTTGGTGAGATATTGGACTTGCGATTTTTTTGTTTAGACATCCCAGGTCAATTTTTCTTGACTGCTCAAATGATTTTGAATACCACAGTATAAAAGGAACATTAGTCTGTTCAACTGGTGCATAGCTATAGGGAAGTCCATGGGCAAAGTTACCTTGTTCGCCGAGCGACTCTCCGTGATCTGAAGTGTACAGTAACACCGATGCGACGCTGTTAGTGTATGGTTTAAGTTCTTCAATTAAGTGAGCAAGCACATAATCGTTATAGAGAATAGTACTATCGTAACTATTGGTAATTTGTTCTACGCTACAAGTGGAAAAACTTCCTTTAGGGCAAATCGGATTGAACTGCTTAAACTCTTGTGGAGTTCTAGAATCATAATCAAAATGACTTCCGTAGAGATGGTACACCAGCAAAGCAGAGGAGGATTGCTGTTTAATTGACTGCATTCTTACCTTAAGATCACTAATAAATTGCTGGTCGTAACATCCAATAGCTATACATGGGTAAGAGGGATGATTACCAAATTTAGCATGAGGAATGTCATAGAGTAATCGTTTAAATATGGAATTATTACTAAGCCAAAATACTGAAACCCCCACTCGCATGAGCACATGGAGAAGATTTTCATTGGTGTATAGATAGGTTGAGCGATACTGTCTATGGTTTCCAAATTCTGAAAAAATACAGGGTACCGAGATAATAGTCTGGGTACCACATGAACTTGCATTGGTAAAGCTAATTACAGATTGTTTGCTCAGATAGGGGTTAGTTGCTCGAGGATAGCCATTAAGCGAGTAACTTTTTGCTCGTGCAGTTTCCCCAATTACCAGTATCATTACTGTTGGCAGGGTGTTGCTGTGAAGATTTTTTACCTGTGCATCAGGTGCGGTAACTTCTTTAGTAGTGAATGACAACCAAAACTCTTCAATGCCTGAAATTCCATGACGGATACTGCTATTAATTACATTAGAAGGGTAGAGTGCGCAACTCAATGTACCTGTGGCTGAGAGAATAACATGAAACATACGATGGGCGCCGACTGGAATTAGCAATACACCAATAACCAGCACCAATGAAAGTATGGGAAGGAGAGCCATGGTTAGTAATTTATTTTTATTGGTAACCTGTTGAATTGGCACTAGCAATATAAAAATAGCTGGCAATATGCCAAATAGAAATGTATTAATTAACGCCCCAGCATGGAGAAGTTCCAAGGTTTCATTTACATCGGTATTAAACGCATTGGCAATCATAGTTTTATCTATGCAGATTCCAAAGACCGATGTGTAATAATCAATAAATCCACCCAAGACAAATAAACCAGCTAGCGTTATTCTCAACCAAAGCATTGGCCAATAGCAGAACCAGATAAATATTACATTATAAAAAAATGCAGAAATGCCAAACAACCCCAACCGAGCATATCCCTCAATCCCATTTCCAGCCACAGGAAATAGCCTGGTGAATTGTGAAAAAATTGGAGCGCTTAGTACAAGTACAAAGTATAAATTTACCCCTAGTACAAGTACCAGTGGAGAAAGTGGTTTAAAAAATGGTCTTAACATGAGGCCAATAAATCATGTGGTTTTGAGTAACGCTTCGTAGCAATTGAAAAAATAGTTACTAAGGTATGGAAAATGAATTCATGGCTTACCTGCAGCGTAGAAGATTTTTCTTTAAGGCACTGATAGCGCTGAGGTTTTTTACTTCGGAAAGATTTGCTCATCCAGAACATCAATGGAACATGGGTTTGTTCTTTTGGGGCGATGCTATAGGGAAGACCATGAAACCAGATACCTCGTTCTCCAAGCGACTCACCATGATCTGAAGTGTACAGTAGTATAGATTGAGTTTTATTATCGTGAGAACGAAGTGTAGCAATTAATTGAGCTAGCACATAGTCATTGTATCGTATGGCGTTATCATAGCTATTAAGTATTTCTTGTGGCGAGCAAGATGAAAATTTATCTGGTTTGCATATTGGGGTGAAATATTTAAAGTTTTTAGGAACTCTTGATTCATAAGCAAAATGATTACCAAGCAAATGATACACCAACAATGAATGTCGTTTGGGTAGGGATTGAGATAATCTTTTGGTAAGATCTTCCACAAAAACTTCATCGTAACATGCGTTTCTTATACAGGCTGAAGTTTGGTAGAGTTTAGACGAAACCTTCTGGTTTGGAATATCTTTCATCAATGCAGGGATTATTGAGTTATTTGCCACCCATTGTACTGAAATTCCAAGCCGTTGCCAAAATTGAAGTGCGTTTTCTTGAGAAAATAAGTTATTGCGCTTGTATGACTCAGGGTTTGCTTTTGGCGAAAATATACATGGCACAGATAATAGTGTGTAGGTACCACATGATGATGCATGTGGATAGTTAATAATATCTTCACTGCGCAAGAGAGGATTGGTTTCTCTCTCGTAGCCATTGAGCGAGTAATTTTTTGCTCGTGCGGTCTCACCAATTACCAATACTACTAAAAGGGGTAATTGTGAATCCTCACTGCGTATAGTTGCTGCCGCATCAATAGGTGCGCGAGGGGTGCGTTCTATTGCCCTTCGTTCTTGCCAGTCTCTGATATTTCTTATACTTCCTACGATACTATTTGCTGGAAACAGAGTGCAGTTAATCTGACCCTTTACCGAAAAGATCACATCTTTAATATTACTTGGTAGTCCATAGAGTATTACAATCAGGAGCAAAAATGATAGCACAGGCGTCATGAGTACTCCGACCCACCATCGCCATCCTGATACAGGAGTTATACGAACTAGTAATAACAGTACCACAGCCGGTAATGCAAAAATTATAATATTCCAGATCAGTCCAGGTGTAAATAGTTCTGTTACTTCATGGACATTGGTATTAAGGATATTGTGGATCATATCCTGGTCGACGCAAACCCCGTAGTAATTAGTAAAAGTGTAATGTATCGCACCCAGTACTACCAGAATTATTGCCATAATTCTGAACCACCACCTATGTAATAATAACACCCAAAGGAAAAAAACCTGGTAGAGAAAAATTACTAGATAATACAGAATGCGTGAGAATACATTATCTTGGTCTGGAAACCTAGTGGCAAAATGATCGTAAAGAACTAACGAAGGAATGCTCAATGTAATTGAGCAATAGCATACAAAAATCAGAAAGATAGCCCAAAAAGGCATCTGCCTGCCTTTTAGTAGAGAGGTTACACGCGAAAAAATCACAAGGTAATATTATCGCACTTCTGATGGGCAAGATGCGACTATTTTTTCAAATCGATCTAGCCATTCTGATGAAAATTGCGAGCGATACCATTGGTAGAGCACCGGAAGTATCTTTGACTTGATTTTCTCTCGTTCAATTTGAGTAATAAAATTGATTGTCCCGCCCACACGCTCAATGGTAGTGATACTATCGCTAAGATTTTTTTTCGGCAGGTTAATCGTGGCAAGTCTCAAAGCGGTGAAACCTTGCTCAACCCATTCTTGCTCTGTGGCGCTAAGCCCATTCCATTTTTTCTCTGAATACCACCACAGCGCACCCATATATTGATTATT
Organism: Candidatus Methylacidiphilales bacterium; assembly: GCA_030054035.1. Lineage (NCBI taxonomy): Bacteria > Pseudomonadati > Verrucomicrobiota > Methylacidiphilae > Methylacidiphilales > Methylacidiphilales bacterium. The sequence continues at coordinate 16,004 of JASGCS010000015.1, read as the reverse complement.
ATCAACTGAATAATATTTGAGTGATTTATGTAGATTAACACTGACGAGATCCGGAAGACTGTTGTTTGTCCCATCTACCACACCTTCTGAAACTGCGGTATAGAGCTCGGACCATGGGACTGGAGTTGGACTGGCGGAGAGCGCGCGAATAAATTGAAAATGTAAATCAGATGAAATGACACGAAACTTAAGTCCAGAAAAATCATCGTAGTTAGTAATCGGCCGTTTGTTATTTGCAAACGCCCTCCAACCTCCGGTATTTCCAATCGTCATTAGCCGTATGTTAGATTTATTGGCTAACACTTTGTCGCGCAAGCTATCAACGAGCTCACCTTGAAACACACATTCAGCTTGTGTATCATCGTTTAATATGTACGGAAAGTCAATGGCAATTGCCGGTGGATAAAACGCACTGAGAAATCCAAAAGTCGTCATGTGTATTTCTAATGTCCCAGCCCTGAGCCCTTCTACACATTCTTGTTCGTTCCCACAAAATTGTCCAGAAGGATATATCAGTACGGAGATTTTTCCACCACTTATTCGTTCTACGGTTTCTTTAAAGGCCAACGAACCAAAATAATCTTCATCATTTTTAGAACCAAGAAAAGCGATCTTGATTATTTTTTTACTTTCCGTAAATAGTGATTGAGAAATAAAATATATACATACAGTAACGATCACCACACTCAGTAATCTTAAAATGATAGTAAGGCGGGGCGTCATTGTTAGAGTAAATTAAAAGTTCTTGGTATCCATAAGGTAAGTTCGGGTATGTACGTTATTAAAAACACCACTAGGATTTCAATTCCTAAGAGGGGGAGTAATTCCCGAACCATTTCTTCTAACTTGATTTTTGTTAATGAACATACCGAATTAAAAACTAATCCAACTGGAGGTGTTGCTAGTCCAATAGATAGATTTACACACATAATAATTGCAAACTGAACCGGGTGAACACCATGCTCCACAAAAGTAGGCCCTAATGCTGGACCTAGGATGAGAATTGCTGGTCCTGCATCTAAAAACATACCAATACCCAATAAAAGTATATTAAATATAAATAGTAACATATAAATATTTGTAGAAGACTCGGTAACAAATTTAGAGAGAAATTCAGCCATTCCAGAGACGGTTACCAACCAACCAAAACTTACTGCAGCTCCAACTAAAAATAAAATTACGCTAGATTGCCTAACCGTGCTTGCTAGTGCTTGAGGCAGTTCGCGTAGCGAAGTCGGATTTCTAAAAAGCGTAATGAGTAGCACATAGATCACTGCAATCACTGAAGATTCGGTAATCGTAAACACTCCTGAGAGTACCCCAACAATAATTATGATTGGCATCATGAGTGGTAGGATACATTCCTTAAAAGCCGCCCAGATTTCACGAATGCTCGCGCGAGTGGCGTTGGCTGGATAGTTTCTTACCCGTGCAATAATCACATTGTAAATGGTGAGCGCAATACCCATTAATAAACCAGGGATAATCCCACCGGCAAACAAGGCCGCCACATTTAAATTCATAACATAGCTATAAAGAATCATCAGTCCAGAAGGAGGGATGATTGGACCTATGATTGCTCCAGCTATAACTAAGGCAGCGCCAAATCGTTTTCCAATCCCTTCTTTTTCCATAATTGGTATCATAACTTTGCCTAAGGCACTCGCTTCAGCAACCGCAGATCCAGTTAAGCCTGCAAAAAGTACTGATGACATAACGCTGATATGGAGAATTCCGCCGCGTAAGTGACCAAGTAAGGCTCTTGATAACGCAATAATGGAATTGCTCACCCCGCCGAGGTTCATGAGCTCACCAGCTAAGACAAAAAAAGGCACAGCCATAAGCGGAAAAGAATTTATTCCATGGTACATTCTAGAGACCAGCGCGACAAAAAAATCACTTTGCCCATCCCAAATTAAACTAAGTAATGGTGCGCATAATAATACTATCGCGATCGGCATTCCGAATGCCATCAAAAGTATAAAAATCCAAATAAACACAAAACTCATAATGAACTCCGCAATAATGTATATTCGTCAATAGCTAATTCAATTGCGACTGGAATTAATAAGAGAAATGATGCTGGCACGACCCAATAAAAATAATTATTGGTGATATTAAAAGTTGGATTAATTAACGTTGCTCCATTATTATAAAATTCAATTCCAGTGTTAAGTAAAAATAAAGCTAAAACAACTACTAAACAATGTAATAGTAATTTGACGAAATGTTGAAACCAAGGCCACCAAGACTCTATAAGCATTTCCATGCCACTATGGAGATGTTCTCGGTAAACATAGGGAGAAAATAAATAAGTAAACAGTACCATCATAAATTTGCTTAAGTCTTCACTGATCCGAGGTGAATACTGAATGGTGTAGCGAAGTAAAACCAATACCGTGATAGAAAGGACCATAATTACTAAGGCAACCACTCCGGTCCATAAACAAAGTACGGACATGCGATGGTTGAATAATTTTAAGTAGTACAACATCACCCTTGCCAGTGCTCTACTATGGTTATTCCTTCCCCAACATGCTCAATGTCTTTTCCAAGTGGAATGGTAGCTGTAGCCTTGACAAAGACTAGATATTCATGTACGCTTAAATTCATACTATATAATTTAGCACCTTCAAATTGTTCGTGCGTAGGAAATCGTGACCAATTTCCTTTTGGTAGGTAGAAAGTAACATTTCCACCTTTGTGAATACATGGAACAACTAAAAGCGAAGGGCCAAATAAAAACTGAGTATCAAATTGCCAAGCTAGTGGATCTTCAGGAAAGGCTAGAACCATAGCTCTTTGCACGGGCAATCCAGTATCGCAAGATAACTCAATACATTGTTGTAAATATGGAATTAACCGATAACGCAATTGCACTAAGGACATTATTTCCCTAAACACCTCGTCGCCATAACTCCATGGCTCTCGTTCACCTATGCCATGGAATCTCATATGTGCGCTAAAAACTGCCATTTGACACCACCGTATATATAGTTCGCTATCGCGAGTGTCTCCATAAAAACCACCTATATCAGTTGCGAAAAATGGACCACCACTCAATCCCCAAGACAATGAACCGCGGATACTTCCAGCTAATCCCCCAAAGTCTGCTTGCGGATCACCTCCCCACAGTGAGGGGAATCGTTGGGAGCCACTCCAACCAGATCGGCTAAACATAAAGGCTTTTTCACCAGCAAACATTTTACTGGCTTCCCAACAACAGCGATTGTATAAAAAGGCATAGACATTGTGTAATTCTTTTCCACTCATTCCATTGCTTGCGATAACATCCTCATGGACTTGTTCTCCAAAATCAGGCTTTAGCATCACGACTCCTGCGTTAAAAATATGCTTATGTTCCATTTTCCAAAACTCATAAGCAAGAGGATGGGTAAAATCAATTAAAGCAGAAGGTTCTAGAGGAGTCAGTACCGAACCCCAAGGCGCATCACCCCATTGATGAATATAGGTCTTTCCTGTTCTACCATCCTTAAGAAAATATCCTTTGCTTTCTAGTTCTGCAAAGCGAGGATTGTGAATTGAAACTAATGGATACTCCCAATTACAAACCTCAAAATCTAAGGCACGCAGTTCATCTACTACGGTACTCGGGCTTGGGTACCTAGCCGGATCCCATTCAAACAAAAATCTCGTCCGAGTATCTTGCCATGCCCTTCCATCAAAGGTGATTACATCACAAGGGAACTTCTTTTCTCTAATTTCTTTTGCTACTTTTACAATTTCTTCATGGGTGCGATAATATGCTCTTGACATAATCACCCCTAAACTATATAGTGGTGGCTTCTGAGCAAATCCTGTTAACCTACAATATTTATTAATTATTTCTGCACCACTTCCAGCAAACAAAAATATATCTAGTACATCACTCTCTACCGCTGCCACAATGCATCTATGGCTCCACATGCCATAACCAACTGCATGGGTTACAGGGCTTCCCCCATGAACAAAATACCCCCAACCTGCAGTGCCAAAACAAAATGGAATATTTTTATAACTTATCTCAGCGTTAACCCCAAGTGCATCTTCATTCCAACTTCGTACTAGACTGCCTCTATGATTCAGAGCGCCCCATTTCTCCCCTAAACCATACACCCCCTCACCTTCAACTAAATTCAAACTTAAAATCCACGCCCCATCTACCCGACTAAGCGGAGGCACTCTAAATGTTCTAGAAAAATGACCATCCACCCCACTTTGTTGTACTATTTTTCCATCTACAATATATTTAAAGTTAAATGGAGAAAAACCTATCTCAACTACCCCTGAACTGCTTTCATAAATACAACCACCCTCAACTAAACGAAGAGTACCACTAACTACTTGCAATTCACCAGAGATTATTCCCCAATTAATACCCGTACCAATTTTTAAACGAAGACCGCCACCCGAGAATGCAACAGATAACACCCCCCCATCTACCATAGTTAGCTCAAGGCATGTCCCTACCACCTTAACTCCTTTGATAGAAATTGCGCCTATTTCATCCCAAGCCATAGCTTCGCTGATATTACAAAGTCCATTTTTTTCCATAAATTCCTGTATCTATTTTTTTATTATTATCACCAAAAAGTTTTATTAATAGTATATACTTATTATCAATCTTGTATAAGATACAAGAGGAGTAGATAGGTAAGTAAAAAAAGTAAGTAAGTAAGTAAAAAAACATTTAAAGGAGAACTTATGAAAACATTTATTAAAATTAGCTTATTAACCGTACTGTCAACGATGACATTGCATACATTTGCTGCAGAAAAAACATTGACTGAAGAGTTAGTCGTCACTGCTCAGAAAAGAGAGCAGAGCGTTGCTGATGTTCCTATAGCGATTACGGTTATCACCGAAGATCAAATCAATAATTCTTTTAGCGCTAATGTGGAAGGACTTCAGTTTCTCGCCCCCTCACTTACTTTTAAGAAAACAAATTCAGCACACAACAATGTCCTCATAGTTAGAGGCATCGGAACTGTCTCATTTAGCTTTGGCACAGAACCTTCAGTTGCCGTCGTGGTTGATAATATCGTGATGGGAAGAGTAGGACAAGCTTACGCTGATCTCTACGATACCGCAAGGATAGAAGTGCTTAAAGGACCACAGGGAACACTCTTTGGTAAAAACTCTTCTGCAGGTGTCGTTAACATTACCACCGTAAGACCAACAGAAGATTTCTCTGGATATGTCAAAACCCAATATTTTTCAGATGATGAATATCGTGGCACATTCAAAATCAATGGTAAGATCACCGACAAAGTCAATGCAAGCGCAACCCTCTTCAAAGGCAAATTTGATGGCTTTCTCTTTAACAATGCCACAAACTCTAAAACCAATGGATACGATAGAAGTGGGGCAAGAGTTATGGTTGATTTCAAACTACAACAAGACCTCAATGTCCTAACCATATTTGAAACTTATAACTCTAATGATAATTGTTGTGTAGATGTTCCAGGCGCATTAGTTAAAGAAAATGCCAATTTAGCCGCTACCCAAGCGTACTTACGATTATTCTATTCAATTCCAACACCAGGTGTTAATGCTGCGGTAGGAACCACAGCTACCATTGATGGATTAAATGGTAAATATAAACTAAAAGGCGCTGACACCGAATCAATTCTTCAAGGTGTAACCACAGATAAAACCAACACCACCGCTTTCTCAGTTCAATTAAACAAAAGTTATAAAGATGGTAACCTTATCTCTATAACTTCAGGAAGAAAATGGGATCATGAAGAATTCAGAGATGAAGATCTCACCGCACAAGATAAACTCCTTCTCCCAGGAACAGCATTCCAGCAGTCCAAGGGTCCAGAGAAATGGAGTCAGTACTCTCAAGAAATCAGATTTGATGGCAAAGATGATAAACTCAACTATAATGTTGGGCTATATATCTGGCATCAAAATGTCGGTTATAACTTCACCAGATGGGCTGCAGCATGTCCATCACCACTTACTGCAACTTCAGGAACACCTCCAGTAACCGCAGTAGCTTGCTTACTTGTAAATCCTGCTGATGTCTTAAGTAATGCGCAAGCCCAAAACCAACCGCCCTACGCTTTTAATCCAGGCTCAGGAACTTCTTATGCGCAGTTATTGCAAGTTGCATCAGCTACTGGTTATATCAAGGCCTTATTTGAAAACAAAGCATTATTCTTTAACATTGATGCTGAAGTTTATGAGGACTTTAGATTGATCGTTGGGGCAAGATATACCAATGACTATGTCAGTTATAAACATAGAAGAAACAATGAACTCGGTTTTGCAGGTGCGCCTGGGGTTGCAGGAACTACTGATGCTAACGAAGCTACTATTAGCGATCGCACCACGGAAGAAAATCTCTCTGGAAAATTTGGCTTACAAGGAAAAATAGATAATACCACCATCTACGCTTCTTATAGTTCAGGTTATAAAGGTCCAGGTTGGAATCTCTACTATAACTTCAACTCGGTAAATGATGTCAGACCAATAGCAGCAGAATTAAGTGACGCACTTGAGTTTGGTGTAAAGGTGGCTACTGATGATGCTTTAATAACATTTGCCCTCTATGAGACTACCGTAAGAAACTATCATGCTAACTCATTTATAAGCATCAATAATTCATTGGTCACCACATTAACAAATGCAGGCAAAATAAGGTCAGAGGGAGTAGAACTAGACTTTATTTATAAACCCACAAGTGAATTTACCTTAACCGGTGGCTTCAACTCAGGGAAAGCCGAGTTTGTGAAGTTTAATTGTAGTGGTCAAAGAGATATAGCTAGATGCACTGATCACAAAGGGTTACCTATCCCTTATGCAGCTGACTTAAAAGCAAATATTGGATTTGATGTTAGTGTTCCTGTAGATGGTAAGGATGTCTTTACATTTAATGCCACCTATTCGTTTGTATCAGAACAGTTAGGAGATATGCCAGCATTAAATGTAAATTCCTCTAGGAAATCAGAAAGAGCAGATGGCAAGTTCTGTGCAGATAATACCGCAACCTGTTTAACTTACGTTAAACACCCAACCATTAAATACTCAACAGCTTCGGGAACAGCTGCTGCACAAAATTTAATTTCGGTAGGAGATGCGGGAGATTTAATCGGTATCCCTAAAGGATTTTACATACCTGCATATGACATTGTCAATGTAAGTTTTGGTTATAGCATGGATGATGATGCCTATAAAGTTGCCTTCATTATCAAAAACCTACTTGATAATCGCTTCTATACCGGTTACACTGGTACTGCGACTGGCAATTGGGCATATCGCTATCAGCTATCCCGTGAATCACAAAGATACTATGGAGTTGACTTTACGGTAAAGTTTTAATTTTAATCACTAAGTACTGTTGTATAAAAAAGCCCTATCAAAAATATAGGGCTTTTTTATAGGTGTTATGATAAAGTAATGTAATCAAATTATAAAATTTCTTTAACGGAGAGCGAGAGTTTATACACACAAATGATTGAAGATAAAACGCTTGAAGTAAGTACGGGCATTTACCATGTACTAGACAGAATTAAAGAAACCACACAGAATCAAAAAGAGTTAGGAACTAATTTTGAGAAATTAGCACTTGAATATAATAAAATTCAGTTAACATGGAAAATATACCTTCTTTAATTACCGAATTAACACAGGCAAATATTGCAGCAAATATTGCAGTAGTGCTGCTGGTTGCTTATTGTATTTATAAATTTAAATTAATGGAATTCCGCCAGGCATCACTTGATCAAAAGATGGATGATAAGTTCAAAAATGTGGATGATAGTTTTAAAAATGTGGATGATAAGTTTACTGAATTAAGTATTCAAATTAAAGAAATATTTCAAGAAATTAAAGAATTAAGAGTTGATATGATCATGGAGATTAAAGGATTAAAAAACGAAAATACAGAGTTGCGAAAAGAATTAAAAAATGATATTTCAGAATTGCGAAAAGAATTAAAAAATGATATTTCAGAATTAAGAGCTGAAATGACCAAGGGGTTTGATTTAGTTGCTAATGATATTCATGCGGTTAGAGTAGATATTACTCGAATATCAGAAAGACAAGATTCCATGCATGCGAGAGTGCTGTTGCTCGAAGGAGCGCGCAGTTAATAGGTCCAGCTATCTTGACTGAGGTCTGTCTGTTCGTCTAAATCTATAATGACAGAATGAGCCTCATAGGAGAACCAGCTTGTGAATAGTTGCCAATCCATGTTATTTGGCAGCAAATCCTTATGTTCGTCTCCTAGTATCTGCAGGACATGAAACTCTATTATTTTTGCACAATGCTGTTGCAAGTAGCTGTCAGTTTCAGTTGAGGTTTCAAGTGTGGGTAATAGAAAAGTATATTTTGAATCATACCCACTAACTTGTGGAAGTGTTGGATTAGTATCAATAGCTTTTAATTTCTCTGTTATCCATGAAATGAATGCTTCCTTTCTTTGAACAATTGCTATGGTACGGTTTATTGTTTTTGGTTGGTAGTTATTGGATTTCATGAATATAAAATACCACAATTTTGTGAAAATTTCAATAGTAAAGTACTTATTTTTTTATCTTAGGTAAAAATCCCCTAAAAAACTGCTGTATGATATGTAAATATGTGGTTATTGATATAGGAGAGGAGTATGATTATTACCAAAAAACCCTTACTGTGGGTAGTTACAATGCTTATTGTTATAAACAATTGCCTTGCAGTGGATATTAAGCCCTGGACTGAGACAGTGGTTAGCGTTTCTAATATTAGTAATAGCGCTAGATTATTTCGTGAGTTAGGAGGCTGGAGATTATCAGAAAAGGGTACTGTTTCAAGAGCTGAGTTAGACTATTGGAAATTGTCGGATTTAGTTTCGGCAAAGTATGAGAGATTCTGTGCGCCTCAAGCAAAGATTGGTTGTATTCGCTTTATCCAATACACTGGGGTTGAAACTCGCCCTATTAGATTAGCTAAGCGAGCTTGGGATAGTGGTGGGATTTATTCTATTATGGTTCGTAGCAATGATGTACATTGGTTGTTTAATCAAGCCCTCGCACTTGGTTGGTGGGCTGAAAGTGAGCCAGTGGAGTTTACTTTTAAGGGCAGCAAACTTCGCAATGTTGTGCTGACTGGACCTGATGGAATACAGCTTGCAGTGTATGAGAGAATTAGTCCGCCATTTAGTGGTTTTCCCGTTGGTGCAATTAGCCAATCGTTCAACTCAATGAGAATGGTTAAAGATAAAAAAATATCTCGCGATTTTTATGAACAGAAACTTGGATTTAAGCTAGTTTTTGATTCTGCTTTTGAGCCTGCAGAACCTTTCCCTTCAAATTTTGGTATTCCATTTAATTATACTCCTGTGATTAAGCGCAGTGCTGCAGCTTTGTATCCCATAGAGGGTGAGACGGGTAGGGTAGAATTAATGCAATTAGAGGGTTTTAATGGAGTTTCAGTTGCGGATTTTGCAAGGCCACCTAATCGGGGTATTATTTCGGTGCGTTTTCCTGTGGATAATGTATCATCCTATCGTTCAAGATTGATAGAGCAAGGAGTTGCCATTGCCTATGAAGCTAAAGCTTTAGAGATTGTTGGAATAGGAAAGGTTGATATACTTGCAGTGCGAGATCCTGATGGAGCTATCACTGAATTTTATCAAGTCATAGAGTAACTCCACCATTCAGTTCTGATTTACTATTGTAGTGATATGAAACTTAATCAAAGAGGATTTACAATTATTGAAGTGCTGTTTGTGCTGGTTATGCTAGCTTTATTGGTATCTATAGCGCTGCCAAGATATCTGAAATCGCTGGAAACCGCTAAAAAGCAGGTCTTGCATGAAACGCTGAATCAAACTCGTGAAGCAATAAATAGCTATTACCGAGATACAAGTTCTTTCCCTGTTTCGCTGGAGACTTTGGTAGAGAAGGGCTATTTAAATAAATTACCCATTAACCCATATAACAATTCTGATAAAGGTTGGAGTTATGAATATGATAATGAAAAAAATATCAGAGATATTAAGACGCCATTAGTGAATGGAAAGTAATCAAATGTATTGTATTATGGCTGGGGGTTGTTTTTGGTGCACCGAACATGCGATGAGCACTTGTCAAGGTGTGTTACAAGTGGTAAGCGGATACACTGGAGATAGTGAATTGGTGGCGTCTTATCGCGAGGTTTGTTCAGGTACGACAAAACACCGTGAAGCGGTAAAAGTTATTTTTGATGAGACTGTAGTGTCTAAACGCGAGCTATGGAACTATTTTTTAAATCATATTGATCCTAATGATAGGGGAGGTCAGTTTGCCGACCGAGGCTATCAATATCAAGCAGTGCTGTATTATCAGAATGCCGATGAGCAAAATAGTCTAACCGAACTTTGTGTTACGACTTCAGTGCAAGTTGAAGCGGAATTGCCATTTTATCTAGCAGAGGAATACCATCAGTGTTACGCGGATAAAAATCCATCCCATTACCAGCAATATTACTCAGGTTCTGGAAGAGAGAAGTTCTTCTGCAACCGTAATTAACTTCTATTGAAAATTAACTTCTATTGTAATAACTGTTTAATTTTTGCTACGGTAACAACCTCGCCATATTTTGCTTGCATGTCATGAAGGTTAGCGAGATGCGCTTCAGTGTTTCTATCTCCGCAGGCGTCTGAGACAACAAAAACTGGATAGTTATGTTGCAGACCATCAACAGCAGTTGCTCTGACGCAGCCACTGGTAGATAACCCAGTTAGGATAATGCAGTCAACCTGATTAGCGATTAACCATTGGGGAAGGTGAGTGGCAAAAAAAGCACTCGCCCATTTTTTGATTAAGATAAAATCTTCTTTCTCTACGACCAGTCTATGATCTATCTCATTCCAAGGAGAGCCTTGTTTAAGTTCAGCCAAGGCAGGTACCTTGGAACGAAATACTGAAGCCTCGTGATCGTTGGTGTAGATTACTCTAGTAAAACAAATGGGTAATTGTTTTACTCTAAACAGTGAAAGCAATTCTTGACAGTTAGCCACGACTTGATCTGCTGGAGATCCTAGCGAGCAATTTGTGTCAGTGAATCCTTTCATTACATCTATAACGAGTAATGCTGGATGATTACCAAACGGCAGAGACTTTTTTTCTAAATCCACTTACGGTGCGATTGGGGCATCTAACATTGTTTCTTTTTTAGCCCTTGCGCGCAGTTCCTGGAGATTTTTAAAGCCTCGATTGAATAGAGATGGTTTGCCGCGTTTCTTTTTAAGTTTTGTCCTTAAGGCTGCCGTGGCTTTTAGATCTAGAGCTTTACCCTTAATAACCACACCATAGCGAAGAGCACCCTTGATAGTTACCAAACCTTTCATAACATCGCTGAGTACGAGTGATGCGTCTCTTTGGTATGGATCGCCCCAACCTCCACCACCCCAAGTATTAAAGTGGAGACAATCTCCTTCTTTAACCACCACTTCGTCACATTTAGCGGGCAGGTATTCTTTTTTACCGTTTTTGCGTACGAGGATTTTGGCAGATCTCATGCCTGGTTCTCCACCAAGCACTCCCCATGGGTAGGTAAGCCACCGGTCATCATGAACACCAATTTTTCCATCGACAAGGAAACGATAAACAACATTTAATCCGTTACCTCCGCGATGTAGACCAGCCCCACCAGAGTCTGGGATAAGTTGATATTTTTCAATGCGCAGTGGAAAAAACGCCTCAATAAATTCATTTGGGACATTGGTAAAGTTTGGCCAAAGCGAATGACCATCAGGACCATCTCCAATTGGACGGCCGGGAATACCTCCAAATCCAATTTGGAAAAGCTGAAACCATTTACCTTTTTTGTCATACCCTGAGAAAAAGAGATGCGGGCTATCTGAAAATCCAGCAGCGTTTAGGAATTTCTCTGGAAGGCCTTGACCTAACATACCGCCCATGACATCAAAGATTCTTCCAATCAGGTGGGTGCGACCTGAAAGGGCAGCTGGAAATTTTGGTTTAAGCAAGCTACCTTCTGGTATGCGCACTTCAACGAGATCGTAAAATCCATCGTTAAACGGAATTTGTGGGTCGATTTGGTTGATAAAGATAGAGCCAAAAAACATCTTAAACATTGCTTCACTCAGATAAAAATTTACTGAGCTGTTGGCTTGTGGATCAGTACCTTCAAAATCAAAAATACATTTATCTTTCTCTCTCCATACTTTACACGCAACCTTATAAGGACCTTTACCCATGCCATCATCGCAGAGATAGTCTTCAAAGACAAAAGGTTTTTCTGGAATTGCCATCTGAATAATTGGAGCCATTGCTTTAAGATTTCTTTCGAGCATAAGATTCATGGTAGTTACAAATACATCAACGCCAAACCTATCAATGATTTCATTACATCGTTTTCCTGCGGTTCGACAAGCGGCCACCAGTGCGTTTAGATCAAAGCGATTCCATTGTGGTGTTCTAACATTGTTTAGAATTAATTCAAAGAGTTCTTCTTGAAAGACACCTTTTTTATAGAGTTTACTTGGAGGGATTCTAATGCCTTCTTGATAGATGGTTTCTGCTTTGATTGGGATACTGCCTGGTACCATTCCTCCGTTATCTGACATATGACCAAACATGGCTGACCATGCTACATGTCGTCCTTCTCGGTAGATTGGCATTAGGATCGTCCAATCAGGTAAATGACTTACCGCAGCTTCAACCGCGTAGGGGTCATTGGTGAGAATAATATCGCCTTCCTCAATAGTGCCTTTATAGTTATTCAAAAATCCATGAATAAAAGAACCAAATTGTCCAACCACCATTTTTCCCTCGGAGTTTGCTACCATGGGAAAACAGTCACCCTGTTCACGAATACCTGGACTCATCGCGGTTCTGAATAAAACCGTGTCCATTTCTTCACGAACATTTCGTAAGGCGTTTTCAATAATATCAACTGTGACTGAATCAACAGTAACTTTTTGAAATGGAAGATTGTTTGTAGAGATTACTTTATTTTTATTTGTCATGTGTTGTGTCCTCCTATAATTACTTGTTTGGGTTAATTAGTAAATTCCCAACGCTATCAACCTGGGCATTAAAACCAGGATGAATTACTGTAGTGGAATCCATTTCAATTATAATTGCTGGACCTTCAATTCTATGCCCAACATCTAATAGGTTACGATTGTAAAGTTTCGTGGCCACTTCTTTGCCAGCAAACCATGCAGGTGACTCGCTCATCAGTGCGTCAGATAATTTATTTCCTCGTTTTCCGATTTGATAGATTGGAGTTTTTGTTCTTTTTGCCATGGCTTTTACTCTGATCATTACCAGTTCATGACCATGGGGAAGTGAAAAGGTAAACAATTGTTCATGCTCTAGATTAAATCTACCAGTTAAGTGTTTGATCCCTTCCTGCTCAAGCGCTTTACGATTAAAGGGCAGGGTGATTTCAAACGCTTGTCCAGCATATCTGATATCTGCATGATATTCTAAAATTTGATTATTAGCGGGTATTCCATCTTGTTCAAGCGAATGCGATACTTTTTTCTCTAAAATATCTAATTCTTTTAATAAGAATGAAAGCTCCATGGCATCCATACTGGAAACCACACTTTTACTCGCTTCATCTTGTACTGCTGTGGTAGCGTCTCCATAGGCGCATAGCACCCCTGGTCCTGGTGGCACGATGGATGGCCAGCTGTTTAACAAGATACTAAGTGCGTTGGAATGGAGTGGACCTGCACCACCAAATCCCACTAAGGCAAAATCACGAGGGTCATAACCCTGTTCAATCGAGACTAATCGTAATGCTCCAAACATTGATTCATTAACAATTCTAATTATGCCATCTGCAGCGTCCATGAGAGATATCCCTAATGGGGTAGCTATTTCCTGGACAGCTTTTTTTGCCAGCTCTTTGTCAATTTTCATTTTTCCGCCTAGGAGTACATTTGCAGGTAAGTATCCTAGCACTACATTCGCGTCAGTTACTGTGGCTTTGATACCTCCTTTGTTGTATGCGGCTGGACCAGGCGACGCTCCTGCTGATTCAGGGCCAACTCTAAGCGCATTGGTAATATTTGCCACATAGGCAACCGAACCACCACCTGCACCAACTGAACGCACATCGACAGATGGGGCTCTAACCACGACATCACCAACTCTAGTCTCTCTTCTTTGTTTGGCTTCTCCATTTTGAATTAACGCCACATCAGTAGAAGTTCCACCCATATCAAAGGTAAGTACATTTTTAAATCCAGCCGCATTACAAAAATACAATGCTCCAGCCACACCTCCTGCAGGTCCAGACATTAATAAATTTACTGGAGACACTTGAGCGGCACGAGCAGTGGCCAAACCTCCGTCTGAACGAAGAATGGCAAGTTGTGAAGACTCACCGAGTGATTTAGAAATATTGGTTTGTAAGTTATGCACATATTTTTCCACTTCTGGCCGCACATAGGAATTGATCACCGTTGTTTCTGTTCTTTCATATTCTTGCATTTCAGGCACCACCTCAGAAGAGATTGAGACCGGTATGTTTTTTAAAATTTTCTCAGCGATTTTTTTTGCTTCTTTTTCATGGCTGGGATTAATGTAAGAATTGATAAAGCAAATCGTCAGTGCTTGAATCCCGCCTTGCTTTTTCATGGTGTTCAGTATTGAAGTAAGCTCTTTGGTATTTAACTTAATTAGAATTTTTCCTGAAGCATCTATTCTTTCAGAAACTTCAAACGTATGTTCCAATGGAGCTAAAAGAGGTTTTCTAATATAACTAGCCCACCCACCAAGCCCTCCTGGACAAAATGATCTTGCAACCTGAAGCGTGTGACGGTAACCAGAAGTAGTGATTAATCCTACTACTGAACCTTTCCCAGTTAGCACTGCATTGGTGGCGACCGTGGTGCCATGCATCACTCGGGTAATTTCTTTAGGTGAAACTCCCGAAGTTTCGCAAATTTGAGCTATGCCTTGTAAAACCCCAAGTGATGAATCGCTAGGAGTAGATGGAAGTTTTGCTGTCCAAGTCTGCCCAGTATCATCATTAATTAATAAAAGATCGGTGAAAGTTCCACCAACATCTACGCCTAATCTATACGCCATATCTATTTCTCCTTTTGTTATACTATAATTTTTGTTACACCAAAAAATGCTACCGTTGCAATACCCATCCAATAAATATATGCTAACTTTCTACCTATCGCAAGTGGGCCAGCAAAATACGATTCAACCTCTGGGGTAGAGCCTTCTTTTGCTAATCGCTGAAAGCCTATTACCCACCGTCTCATTATAATTCGCAATGCCAGTCCAATGCAAAGTAATAATCCAAATAATAATACTTTTAATGCAAACCACATACTTGTCTCTTTCATTTCAAAGAGTATAGCTCCTTCTCCAAAAATTGTCAGACTAGGAAAAGATCTTGTTGTAACTCCAATGATACCGATAATTATAAACAGAGGGATCACCACATATCTAATTCGCTCATCTATCATGGTTAACTTCCATCCCATTGCTGTGCCTTTAAAATAAAAAGCTGATAGCACCAATCCAATCCAACTGAGAAAAAATATCCATGAAATCATTAATCCATAACCAGTAATCGGTGAGATTCCATGCAGTGCTGCCATGTGAATACCAAGCAGTGGTAACACTAGAATCATACTGCGAGGCAGAATGTCAATTTGAAAACCAACCGCTAACGCTCTTTTGCGTTCATCAATATTTAGATTGCTATTTGCAACATTGGTAGAAGCATGAAACACTCCCCATTCTCCACCTAACCACCAAGCCATCGCTAAAACATGTAACCATCTAAATATGTTTAACTCTAATACTATATCTTGCATAATCCCTGGATAATCTATGAACATTTTAAGTCTCCTTTTGTTTTAGCTATTATATATTGTTAACCTCATGTTATAATATAGCGAAATTGTCTAGCAATGCAGAATATTCTTTATAAGAAGCATGGCATTTATGCCATTATTGTAGCTGTTGCTCAATTGAGCAATACAATAGCCTCACCCCAGCTATCGTCTATCCAAGATGGCCAAGCCACCG
>JASGCS010000014.1:11729-35743 GCA_030054035.1 Candidatus Methylacidiphilales bacterium | reverse complement strand
AAAGCTTCAACAAATTTGATCTCATAAACATGCTTTTTCGTTACATTATAGCATATATAGCCACCTTCAATCACTTCTAATCTTCCTAGCGATGGTATTTCTACCTAATCCGAGTAGATCAGCCGCCTGTTGTTTTTTATAATTTGTATGTTTTAAGGCTACTTCGATTAAGGTTTGTTCAACAATTTTTTGAGTTTTCCACAATAAATCTAAATTCTCGTCCGGTTTTTTTTGTTCTAGCTTACTCTTTGCCCATTTTTCTAGGTGTTCCACCCATGTTGGAAGTTTATCATCATCACTTTGCAAACGAGCTCTTTGGATCAACCTAGAAAGTTGTTCTAAGTCAAAGGGTTTCTCTAAATATTGAAAGGCCCCTTGTGAGGTTGCCTGAATAAGATTCTGTTGTTCGGCAAATGCGGTCATAATGACGACCTTAATTGTAGGCTTGTTTTCTTGAACCTGTTTTAATACTTGCCAACCATCTGCATCTGGCATTCTTATGTCACAAAATAATACATCGGGCGGTGTTTGTTCTTGTAATGCTTGATTAAATTTTTTATAAGATTCAAATGAATGCACTTGGTAACCATCTTTAGTAAGTTTTTTTATCATCACATAACGAATTGATTCGTCATCATCCAATATCCAGATGTTAGTATTCATTTATGACGCTATTGGAATAAATAGATGGAAGGTGGTGCCTTGCTTTCCAGTTTGGCATTTAATCAAACCACCATTTTGCGTCATTATTGATTGGGCAATATGCAACCCCATTCCAGTACCACTTGCGCTAACTGATCGTGCGCTGATCATAGGATAAAATAATTTTTCATAAATATCATTCGATATTCCATCACCGTTATCAGAAATTTGTAAATGATTTACTAGGTCATGCTGCTCACGTTCGATGGTAAATTGAAATTCCACTTTTGTAGTAAAAGTTATCTTAGCTTCTCTATTTTGAGGCATTGCCTCGATTGCGTTTTGGGTAATATTTATTATCACTTGAAATAATGAGTCTTGGTCTATTGCGCACAAAGGCAATGAAGGGTCAAAATCTTCTATAAAGTTAATTTTAATTTCCTGATATTGTAATCTCAATAAATGCTGGACTTCACGAATTGGTTGATGGATATTTGCTGGTTCTTGTAACATTCGCACTGGGGCGAGCATTCTGTTAATCAATTTTTGCAATCGTTTAGTTTCACGAATCATAATTTCAGTAAGTTCGTGATGCTCCCTAGATATCTCATCTGATAGTAATTGTGTTGCGCCAAGCAGTCCGCCAAGTGGATTTTTTATTTCATGCGCTAGACAATGTACTAATTGACGCAAATACTGATTATGTACGAACGCGGATTCTTCATGGACAATATGATTTATTCTTGAAACTGAAGTTAATTCGCAAAGAAGATACACTGTGCTAATAATCTGAAGCGGGGCAATGTACAAGTCAACAGTTTCACCATTTTCTAATTCTATCGCTCGAAATGAAAGTGGTTTTGCGTTAACGGAAACAACCTGCAATTGCTTTGCTACCTGTTCTAGTAGTTTCGGCTTTAATACCTGCAACAGATCTATTGAGACAATTTCTTGAAGGTCATGCCCCAGCATTGATTGACATGTTTGATTACACCAGACAATTGCATAATTTGTCTCACAGATAACAACCCCTACCTTGAGGTGATCAAGCAAAAAATAGGGGAGGTTATCGTTTTTTCCTTTATTTAAGAGCCTAGAGGCTATAGTATTGCTTAATTTCATACGGGCTAACCATCAAACGTAAGGCATCAACCTCTTTCTGTTTAAGCTCAATATAGCCATCTATCGTATCATCACTCATTACTCCACCTGCTTTCAAAAAATCACGGTCTTGGTCTAAAGCTAATAACGCATCTGCAAGGTCAGAAGCAATAGGTTTGAATTGTTTTTTTTGTTCGCGTGTCAACTCATATAGATCTAAATCCGTAGCAGGACCTGGGTCTATTTTATTTTTTATACCATCTAAACCAGCCATAAGCAATGCGGTAAAAGCTAAATAAGGATTTCCAGTTGAATCAGGGAATCGTATCTCAATTCTTGTCGCTTTAAGATTTGTAACCACCGGAATTCTAATAGAAGCCGATCGGTTATGAGCTGAGTATGCGCATAAAACTGGAGCTTCAAACCCCGGAACTAGCCTACGATAAGAATTTGTTGAAGCATTGGTGAATGCATTTACCGCTTTGATATGTTTAAATATCCCACCAATAAAATACAATGCTTCTTGTGACAAATTTTTAAATACATTCCCGAAAAAAATATTTTTATCGCCTTTTTGAAGAGAGATATGGACATGCATACCGGAGCCGTTATCACCTAAAAGAGGTTTTGGCATAAAGGTTGCGGTCTTGCCATGTTCATGCGCAACATTTTGAACAACATATTTAAATATTTGATTTTCATCTGCGCGCAAAACTAAAGTATTGAATTTTGTCCCGATCTCACACTGACCTGCAGTTGCCACTTCATGATGATGCACTTCAGCTTCTAGTCCAACTTGTTCCAAAATGTTACACATTTCTGATCTCATATCTTGAAATGAATCGACTGGTGGCACAGGGAAATACCCGCCCTTTACTAAGGGGCGATGGCCATGATTATTTCCATCTTCACCATCACTATTACTCATCCACTCAGCTTCTTGGCTTGTGATTTTATAATGAGCTAATCCCGGACCAATCTCCCAACGAACATCATCAAAAATAAAAAATTCTGCTTCTGGCCCTAAAAATGCGGTGTCTGCCACTCCACTTTCATTGAGATATTTTTCTGCTTTTTTTGCAATGGTGCGAGGATCCCGATGATACATTTCGTTAGTTCTTGGGTTTAATACATCACAACGCACTATCAAAGTGCTGTCTTGTCTAAATGGGTCGTTAAAAGTTTTAGCATTGAGATCAGGTAATAAAATCATGTCTGATTCATTGATATGAAGCCAACCAGCAATAGATGATCCATCAAAGGGCTTGCCTTTAGTAAACAATTCTTCTTCTACATGGTGGCTAGGAATCGTGACATGTTGCTCCTTACCGATAGTATCGGTAAAACGTAAATCCACAAATTTAACTTCGCCTGACTTGCATTTACTTAAAATTTCATTAATTTTCATTTTTATCTCCTTTAAATATTATGCACTATAATAGTGCGTTAAATTTATTTATGCACTATTATAGTGCATAAATAAAGAATTAGTTTGTTTTTTTAATTACAAACAACAGATCACCAGTGTTTATTTGTTGGCCATTTTGCTGGTTTACTCTAGTAACCTGATATTGTGCCGAAATATCATAGATAGGCTTGTCTTGAACTAAGTAGTCTTTTAATTTAAGTGGACTAAACACTTTCATAGCTTCAACTAAACAAATAGTTTGATTTGCATCAAAAATATCTCCCTCACTTAAGTATGGGGGATCAAGTGGGGAAGGAGAATTGTAAAAAATACCTGTACCTGGAGCAAGTACCTTTAATTCACCTGATTCAGGTATTTCAATTTGAGACATATCTAAGCGTAAACTTGCACTACCATCTTTACTCATGGCATCTGATAATTCATCGGTGTTAACTCGTTCAAGAAGTATGGGGAGATACCCAGTATCGTACACACCATCTTGAAATATCTTGTCTTGTAATATCTGGAGTAGTAGTGGAATATTAGTACTTACACCTTTGATAGAGACACTCTTAAGATAATTCACCATTCCTGAAATTGCACGACTACGATCTGATTCGTGGATAATAATTTGAGCAATGAGGCTATCATAGAATGGGGAAATTGATTTGCCACTTGAAATAGCACTGATAACATCTATTCTTGCATCTTTAGGAAATTCACAATGAGTCACTAACCCAGGATCGGCTCGAAAAACAAATCCTCCTGCAGCATTTTTAACAATTTTTTCAGCTGTGACTCTCACTTCAATCGAATACCCATTATTATCAACTGATATATCCTTGATTGATTCACCATTTGCAATCCTAAATTGTTGCGCAACTATGTCAACACCAGAAACTTTCTCAGTAACGGGATGCTCGACTTGAAGCCTTGTGTTCATCTCCATAAAATAAATGGCTTGGTTAGTTAAATCAAAAATAAACTCCACTGTACCAGCCCCAATATAATCAACTGCATGAGCAAGTTTAGTTGCGGACTCAACCACAATGACACGAAGTGATGCTGGAAGCATGGTAGAATCAGATTCTTCGATTACTTTTTGTTTATCCCTCTGAACACTGCAATCTCTAATGCCGACTATTTTACAATTTCCAAAGCAATCTCTTAATATCTGAGCTTCAATATGCCTAATAGATGTAACATATTTTTCAAGATACAATTCACCGTTACCAAAAGCACTTTTTGCTTCAAGTGAAACTTGCTGATACGTTGAAATAAAATCATCTGGTCGTTCTACGACTTTGATACCCTTCCCTCCACCACCATGAACTGCTTTTATTAAAACTGGGTAACCAATTTCCTGCGCAATAGTGTAGCCTTGATTTGCATCTTGTAATATGCCATGACTACCTGGTACTACTGGTACATCATTACTCATTGCAGTATGAACAGCATTTGATTTATTACCCATAGTCTCCATACTCGAAACTAAAGGTCCGATAAAATTAATGCCGTGAAGTCTGCATAATCTTGCAAAGTTTGGATTTTCAGATAAAAAACCTATGCCAGGGTGAAGTGCATCAGCCCCCTCTCTTTCTGCAACTCTAATAACACTTAACCCATTGAGGTAACTTTCATCTGAGGTATTTCCTCCAAGCGCAATTAGCGTATCACCATTGTTAGGTTGTAATTGTTCTGCAACGGAAGAATTCATATCTGGATCAGATTGCACTAATACAATTGGTATATGTAATTGTTGAGCTATTCTAATTAATTTACTTGCAGTACATCCTCTCGCGTGAATAAGTACTTTTTTGATTGGTTTATATAATATCTTCTCATTTAAAGATTCTCTATTTTCAGCAACCACAGACTCTTGAGTCGAGTAGTCACCTTTAAGTATTCTTGATATCACAGTAGCAACTGTTTCAGTAGGTAATGGAATGCTGGAATCTATCATTCTCAATTCTTCATCAATTGATGAGACAAACGGATGGCGGACTAAACCAGTCATTGCACCAGGGATTAAAGAAAGATAGTTTGAAAGCGTTGCCCGATAGGGTAGATACGAAGGTACAACAATTTGTCCAGCAAAAGGCATATTAGTTCCAGAAAAATAAAAATTAAACACCTTAGGATGAGTAACAAAACTCGCCTGTGCTCCACCAGTGCAATCGCCAAATCCAAATAGTATTACTGGAAGATCAAAATCTTCAATAAATCTATTGAGTTTATCGTTAACAACAGCCATTGAATAAAGCGCGCCAGCACCTTCTTTAGTCTGCATTCCGCCTGATGAAATAAAACCAACAATCGGTATTTCTTGATCGCTACATTCAGCGAGTAACTGACAAAACTTCTCCCCACTAGCCATGTCAAACGCACCTGCTTGAAAATCAGGGTTAGAAACTACCACACCTAATTTATATTTTTGCTTACCATCGTCGTAAATCCCAATCCCAGTCACCAAACCACAGGGAGTGGTATGATTTTGAATTGCTTTAGCTATTGCCGCTCTAAAGCCGGGAAATGAACAAGGGTCTCCACTTACTTGATCGGGCATGATTTCTTTAAAATCTACAAAGTAGGTTTTTATAATATCTCGTGCTGTGATAGGGCTAGATTTCTTAATTTTAGCCAATAAATCAGTAATAAGTAAATCTTGGTACGCTATAGTTAATCTATTCCAAAAGTCTTTTATCTTTCCTATTCGTTGAGGTTTAAATGTTCCATTAAAGGATATTCCTTTATGTTTACCCTCAAGCCAATTAGGTAGTAATCGCTCAAGAATGTCGGTGATTATCACAAACAAAGTTTCTGATATTCTCGGATGAAGCGTGCGCTTCCATTCCTGAGTCTGAGCTAAAAATCTTCTCCCAATCTTATGTGACAACCCCTTACAATAAATTCTAAAATTTTCCTTCGCCACGCCCTCTTCGGAAATTGAAGAGTGGTATTTTTTAAATGAAACCGCCCAACCTTTTTCAAACATCATTTCTAAAGTGGATTCTTGAATTAAATTTTTATGCAGCCCCGTTTCTGCAATTAAGCTAAGTTGACTAATCAAATAATCATAAAATGCATCAAAAAGCATGAGGTTGGTAGCTTCTCTCAACATTGGTTCTCGCAATTCCTCAATCCTAATGACATCGTACATTCTCTCAACATGTGCCAAGCGGTGAGCATGTTTGCTACTCCTAACTTTTAACCATGGGCTAATTTGCTCTAATAAAGAATCCTTATCATATCCGTGGATAAGTAAGTAATTGCATTCGGAGATAATTGTATCAATTAATAACACCCTGTCAGTTGAACTAACCAGCTGTTCCTTGTTATACAAAGCAATTCGTTTAATTTGAGACAATCCTTTTGGAGTAAATTGCGCTCCAATTACATCTAATGGCGCCTCACCCCGCAACATACTCTTAGCAAATGAAAAAGGATCGGCTAATTGATCAGCACTTATAAACTCTTTTATAAGAGTTGGGTCTATCACCCTTAGTAATAGCTCGTGCATAAGATCTCCACCAAGTCCCTTCCAAGACAAATAGAGTTCACTGGTATACACCTTAGGAATTATTTCTAATTCTCGCTCATACCTCTTTTGAGGATTTCCAAATAATAGAGTAGCTAATCTCCCTACCGCACTCGACCGAGATTCATAACTTTCTTTAAATCTCTTCCATGACTTAACAAAAGTAGTATTTTGATATATTATTTTGCCTGAGTTTTGTGCCCAACGAAAAAACTCACCCTCAACATCAATTTCATTGTCATGTTCTTGCAGGTTAGCTCGCTCAATATCACGCAATGCACCTAATTGGTTTTTGGGTATTGATATTAGTCGTTGCCTGAGACTTAGGTATCGTAAATGACGATACCCCATTCCAAAAATATTAGGAAATAAAGCGTCAGAAGATTGCATCAATGAACCTTCATTCGCCTTCATAAAAGTCTTTCTAAACTGCGTTGCAATTTCATTAGGATTACAATGTCGTTTAGCGACTAATAGATACTCATTAGGTAAATCATAATCGCGAAGTATTTGCGAAGCACATAGTTTCTTAAGATACGACAATGAGCTAATTATTGCAAGACTAATTTTTTGTATTTGTTGATCAGAATCTGATGGTGAGTAATCAATAATACCATCAATTATTCCCAATTCTTGCAACTCAAAAGAAGAGATTCCAACTATTTGAGCGCACTTTTGCCAAGATAATTTCAATCTCCTTGCAATACTTGACAGGCCCTTAGGTTGTATAGTGCTAAAAGCGGCATCTCGCAATGCTAAGTTAATATTGCATGCTGTGAAAGGAATTGCACCACCAGAATAACCCAGTCCATAAATAATACCAACTGTAGGAACTTCTAAACTAGTCATTGTCGCAATCAATCTTGATATACTATGAGCTTGATTATGGGTATTTGCCTGCTCATTTGCTTCGGCCCCAGGTGTGTCTACAAAAGTAACTATTGGAAGTCCTAAGTTCTTGAAATTATTAACTTGTTCATTAGCCAATAAATGGTGCTCAGGCATCCACGCACCATTCGCAACAGAACGATCCTGTGCAACCACACCAATATCAACAATATCCATTTCTACTTCAATTCTTAGTATTGCAGAATAAAAAGGACCACGGTGAATTTCGCTTCTAGTTGTACCTAATTTTTTAATAATTGAAACTGCAGAAGGCCTACTGCTTGATTCAAGAGAACCAAGTACTTTCTCAATATAGCTCTCAGAATCCATATTGCGTAACTCACGAACAATTTCAAGCACCGAAGAATACTTAACTAAACCTCTTACATGATTCTTATATGAATCTCGGGCTTTAGCACCAAAAAGATTAAAGTCCCTACTCAGCTCTTCGCTCTGATAACATAATTGGCTCTTAGACATATAAACTATTTTAGGATAAAAACAATAAAATCATCTACTTAATTCTTACGATGGGTAAATATCTCCTGTAGCAATTCATTGCGAAAACTAGTTACCTGCGTTAAAGGTGCCTTTCTGTATGCAGCAACTTCATCTTGGGTGTATAAATCCCATTGTTTAGGCAAGCTAGCCCCAGCGTACGAATAAAGCATCCAATTAATCACTTCTGCTAATTCTTGATCGGTTAAAGTCGCATTTGCAGATCCAGGAACTTGAATAAGATAGGCCCTACCTTTTGGAGAATTTAAAAAATACCCGACAAAGTTTTGTAATGGCGGCACACCCATAGCGCCTCTACCATCAGAAGTGTGGCATCCCTGGCATTGTAATTGGTAGTGGGATCTAGCCACCTCTTGACTTAGTGAAGATGCAACAGAGCTAACTGAAGGAAAGCATATTATTACAATACTAATTAAACAGTATGAAAATAAATTTAAACGCAAATGGTATTAATTGTTTTCAATTGCCAAACCAATAAGCACGGCAGTTGAACAATGATAAACCGTACTAGTAGAGCCCAAGCACCAATTATAATCATTGCTTTTATCAAATCTATAAATTGGCCTATCACCTTCATCCCGCTGACACAGACAGGTTGCGCATTGAGTTTTTCCGCAACAATCATTGTAGGAAATTATATAATTTCTACCATCGACAGGATTACGACAAGTACCTATCCATGTTATGGTAGACATTTCAGTGCCAGGTGGACATGAATTATAGGTACCACCACAGCATTGGCACAAAAACCCATCAATAGCACAGTAGCGCCAGTATTCACAAGTACTTGGATCGCCGACTTCTTGAGGTGCTTTGGGTTGCTCGGTTTCCGCATTAGCTCTATAAACCGGTAATAATGGGAGCATTGCCCCGCCGACTAAGGCAGTGCCAATTTTCTTAAACATACTTCGTCTTGAGCTTTTTTGCGCTACCGATCTTGATGACTTTTCAAATAATTTATCTAGTATTGACATGATATTCCATACATAAAGTTAATGATTTTTATCATTATTTATTATACCAGCCATAAGCGGCATTGTGAACTGGCTGGCTTGATGATCGTGACTCCATCTCGAAGTGATGGCTTTTCTTCTGGTGTAGAATCGCAACCCATCCTCTCCATACATGCCCAGCACTCCAAATATTGATTCTTTCCAACCCGCAAAGCTGTGAAATGGCATGGGGACAGGAATAGGAATATTTACCCCAACCATACCTACTTGAATAGCCTGGGTGAAGAGTCTAGCTTCAGCACCATCCTTAGTAAAAATTGACACTCCATTGGCGAATTGACATGCATTAATAAAGCTTATACCTTCAGCAACTGTTGATACTCGCACCACGCAAAGCACTGGCCCAAATATCTCTTCTTTATAAATCTTCATTTTTGAAGTTACATGATCAAACAAACTCCCACCTAAAAAGAAACCTTTATCAAAGACTTTTTTTCTTCCATCAACGACTAAGGTGGCACCTTCTTGCACACCAGAAGTTATATACCCAGAAACTTTATCTCTATGCTCCTTAGTAATAAGTGGTCCCATTTCTATGCCAGGTTTGCTCCCATCTCCAATGGTAAGCCCCTCACATTTACTTTTAAGTTTAGCTACAAGTTGATCGGCAATAGAATCCACGACGACTGCAACCGAGATAGCCATGCATCGTTCACCAGCTGAACCATAGGCAGCGCCAATTAATGCATTAGTTGCCTGATCAAGATCTGCGGATGGACAAACTAATAAATGATTTTTCGCACCACCAAGCGCCTGCACTCGTTTGCCTTTTGATGACGCAACCTCGTAAATATACTTAGCCACTGGTGTTGAGCCGACAAAACTCACCGCAGATATTTCAGGGTGCTGCAGAATATTTGTGACTATTTCTTTATCGCCTTGCAGTACTTGAAAAACACCATCAGGTAATCCTGCTTCAGTAAGCCATTGTGCTAATAACAGAGATGGGCTTGGGTCCTTTTCTGATGGTTTTAAAATAAAACAATTCCCACAAGCAAGCGCAATTGGCGCCATCCATAATGCAATCATGACTGGAAAATTGAAAGGGGTGATTCCAGCAACAATTCCTAAAGGTTGATGAATGCTCCACGCATCTATTTCTCTACCGATATTTTGATTATGATTACCGCGCAACAGATACGGAATACCACAAGCATACTCAACTACTTCAATCCCTCTGGTTATTTCACCTTTCGCATCATCTATAGTTTTTCCATGTTCTAGGGTAATCAGTTTTGCAAGCTCATCAATTCGCTCGTCTAATATAGATTTAAAAGTGAATAGCACTCTTGCTCTTGCAATCGGAGATAGTTCACTCCAACTCGTGTAAGCATTTTTTGCGTATTGCAATGCAGAATTTAAATCTTGAGGAGTTGCTTTTTGTACATGTTTAATTATCTCACCACTAGCAGGATTACATACTGGGAGTTGCCCTTCACTTGCCTCAGTTAGTCTTCCATTAATAAAATGACTAATAATCATTATGAAACCTTAGATACCTCAGTAATTGCTTCGCTGAGGCCTTCAATAATTTTAGTAATATCATCTTTAGATGCAATGAGCGGTGGGGAAAGCGCAATAGTATCACCGGTACAGCGAGTAAGTGTTCCATTCCAAAACGCATTTTCAAAAATTTGGTAGGCACGAGAATTTTTGCTACTTGGTAATGGAGAAAAATCAACTGCTCCCATTAGTCCAATAGTGCGCACATCTGTCACGCAACTATGTTTATTCAAGTCATGGAGCTTGCTTGCAAAGTGATCTTCAAGATCTATGGCTTTTTCAAATAGATTTTCATGTTGATAAATCTCTAATGAAGCCTGTGCGGCAGCGCAAGCAACTGGATGGCCTGAGTAGGTATACCCGTGAAAGAATTCAAAAATAGTTTCAGCTCGGGTGCTCAGTGTATCAAATATCTCTCTAGAAAAAAATACTGCACCCATAGGAATCACACCATTGGTAAGACCTTTTGCTGTGGTAATTATATCTGGCACTACAGAAAATCTATTACTAGCAAATGGTTTCCCCACTCTCCCAAAGCCAGTAATAACCTCATCAAAAATGAGCAGAATACCATGGTTCTTAGTTATTTCTCGAAGGCGTTCAAGGTAGCCTACTGGTGGCACAATAACTCCAGCAGAACCTGCAATAGGCTCAACAATAACGGCTCCAATATTATGTGCGCCATGCAGATTAATAACCTTCAATAATTCATCTGCGAGCTCTAATCCTCTATGTTTTCCCATTCCTTTAGAAAATTTATTTTCAGGAATATGGGTATGAGGAAGATGATCAACGGATGGGAGTAAGGGGGTGAAGGTTGACCGATTGTTTACTAATCCTCCGACCGATATTCCACCAAACCCAACACCATGATAGCCCTTTTCTCTACCCACAAACATGGTTTTGGTGCCCATGCCTTTGGCTTGCCAGTATGCTCTAGTTAATTTTAAAGCAGTGTCTACTGATTCAGAACCTGAATTTGTATAAAAAACATGCTTGAGTGGTTCTGGGGTAAGTTTAACTAATGAATCTGCCAAAGAAAAAGCAAGAGGGTGACTAACTTGAAAAGATAAAGCGAAATCTAAATCATTAAGTTGTGTTTCTACTGCAACACTAATTTCTTTTCTAGAATGGCCAGCATTACAACACCATAAGCCTGCAGTGCCGTCAATAATTTTTCTCCCATGAATATCTTCATAATACATACCTTTAGCTTTATGTAACAATCGTGGAGTATGGCGAAACTGTCTATTGGCAGTAAACGGCATAAAGTACGAATTTGAGAGTGAAGGACTAGGATACTGTTTCATAAATAAATTCTTTCTATACTATTTATTTTATTTTACTATAAGCCTTGATTTCAAATAAATGTATATAGCTAGAGGTGTATATTGCACATTAGCAATATTTATCTTTAATTCGCATACCCATCATTACCAGTGATGTCAACGGCCCTCTAATGAAATCAAAGGGTGGAAATTTCATATGCCAAACTGAATTAAACAAATCAAAATCAGCGCTCTCCCCAACAATTTTATCTGCAATTAGTTTTCCAGCCAGATGGGTATTATTTAATCCATGCCCACTGTAACCAAAGGCATAATAAACCTGCGGGTTAAACCTACCTATTTGTGGGACACGATTAAAACCGATAGATATTCTACCCCCCCATTGAAATTCTACTGGATAATTAGTCAGAAGAGGAAAGGTCTGTTCCATGCGAGGCCTAAGATACTTTTCAATGTTTCTAGTTTCTATTCCTGAATAGTTACATCTACCACCATAGAGTAAGCGATTATCTTTACTTAAGCGAAAATAATCTAGTACAGTATTTAAATCACAAAACGCATAGTTTTTCCGTATGGTGTTTTTAATCAGCGAGCTATCTAGTGCTTTAGTTGCAACAATATAACTTCCTGCTGAAATCGCCCTGCTGTCAAGAGAAAGATTTAATTTGTTAATATATGCATTACAGCAATACACTACTATATCGCAGAGAAGTTGCCCTTTACTTGTTATTAATAAAAATTGTGAGTTTGATTTCTTTATCTTGATCACCTCTGAATTTTGATAAATAGCTGCCCCGAGTGATTGTGCAATAATAGCTTCTCCAGTGGTCAGTTTAAATGGGTGAAGATGACCACCTTGTGAATCCACTAACCCACCACAGTACATATCCGATGCAATGACTTCATTAAATAGCCGATCTTTTTCATAAAGAGTAAAATCCTTTTGTTCACTAAGATTGTTTTCATATTCAGCACGACACCAATCCCATTGTTTTTGATTAGTTGCGAGTGAACAATAGCCAGCTTCAAAATCACAATCAATATTGTATTGTTTGATTCTATCTTTAACTAGCCCCACGGATGCTATGCCTAATTCTTTAAATCTTTTTACCGCCTGTGCGCCTAAGCTATTTTTGAATTTATCTGGATTAAAACTATAACCACGAATAAGTTGACCGCCATTCCTACCGCTCGCACCCCAACCAATATGACGAGATTCTAAAACCGCAACATTAATGCCTCGCCCGCGCAATTCAATTGCAGTGTTAATTCCGCTTAATCCACCACCAATAATACCAACGGTAGCAACTTCTTTAGTAGTTAGTTGAGAAAACTCTGCTTTTTGGTGCTGAAAATAATAATTGTTTTGATGTGCATGCATTTCAATGACTATTCAAGCCCGCCCACGCAGACATACTTATACTCTAAATAATCCTCGATTCCATGTTTAGATCCTTCGCGACCAATTCCAGATTGCTTAAATCCTCCAAATGGAGCAACAACTGTAGAAATAAGCCCTTCATTAATCCCAACCAAGCCAAAATCTAACGCTTCACTTACCCGCCATTGTCGTTGGTAATTTTCAGTATAAAAATAGGACGCCAAGCCATATATGGTGTCATTTGCCCAATCAATTACCTGTCGTTCTGATTCAAATGGAATGAAGGCAAGTATTGGCCCAAACTGTTCACTGCATGATAGATCCATATCTACATTGACATCGCTTATTACCGTAGGAATATAAAAATTTTGACCTATTGGAGACAATTTTCCACCTAACAATACCTTTGCGCCTTGTGCGATAGCTTTTTTAACTAAAGCATCAACACTATCTACGGCATCTTTGGATATTAATGGACCAATATCTACCCCATCGGTCATCCCATCACCTAGATTAAGCTTTTTAACTTCCTCTACTATTCTGTTAGTAAATTCTTTATAAATATCTTTATGGACAAAAATTCTATTTGCACAAACACAGGTTTGGCCAGCATTTCTAAATTTTGCAATCATGAGACCTTTAACTGCTTTTTCAATATCTGCATCTTCAAATACAATAAATGGAGCATTGCCACCCAATTCCATGGAAACTTTTTTAACAGTAGATACCGTTTGGCTCATAAGCAGCTTGCCTATTTGGGTTGAGCCTGTAAATGTAAATTTTCTAATCAGAGGGTGTGTGGTTAGTAGTTTTCCCGCCATTTGTGAGTTGCTACAGGTAACAACATTAAACACTCCTTTAGGAATTCCCGCTTGAGCGGATAACTCAGCGAGGGCTAATGCAGATAATGGGGTAAGGCTTGCGGGCTTGATCACTATTGTACAGCCAGCCGCTAATGCAGGTGCAGCCTTTCTAGTTATCATTGCATTTGGGAAATTCCAAGGTGTAATCGCTCCAACCACCCCAATACCTTGTCTTAAAGTTAGCAACCGTCGATCATTTGAAGGTGGTGAAATTATTTCCCCATAAATTCTACGCGCCTCTTCACTAAACCATTCTATAAATGAAGCTCCATAGATAATTTCTCCGCGCGACTCTTTGAAAGGCTTGCCTTGTTCCATGGTCATAATTGTTGCAAGTGCATCTTGATTTTCAATGATTAAGTTATACCAAACTCTAAGTAATTTAGCGCGGTCCTGAGCTGTCTTACTTCGCCAAGCTGATAAAGCCGCATGAGCGTGAATGATTGCGTTTTCAACTAATGATTCATCTGCATCATCAACACGAGCAACTTCTGATTGGTTTGATGGGTTATATACCGTAAAAGTATTTTTTCGACTAGCTACCCATTCTCCATTAATATAAGAAGTGGTTTTTATCAATGCTTTAATATTATTATTCATTAGAATATTTTAATTTAAATTAATCTAAAACGCACTGATACCAGTAATAGCTTGTCCGAGAATTAATGAATGAATAGAATCTGTGCCTTCGTAGGTGTAGATACTTTCAACATTTGCCATATGTCTTATAATTTCATAATCTAACAAGATGCCATTTGCGCCTAATAAATCGCGACAATCTGCAATGACTTGTCTCGCCATTCTACAACTTGATCTCTTGCACATTGATATTAAAGGTGTCAATTCTCGTATGTCAGTCACGGTTAGATCATTACCTCGATTTTTTTTATATTTTTCTATGGTAAGAGCCATCTGATTGACAAGAAGTAATGTTTGGGTTATTGAGGTAAAACCTGAAGCCAATTTCTCTTGTACTAATTGTTTGCCAGCTAAAGAGCTTCCAAATTGCCGTCTCTGTTTAACATATTCAAGTGCCAGATCAAAACAATGTCTTGCTGATCCAATCATACCCCAAGCTATTCCAGAGCGCGCCATAGAAAGACAGGATAATGGTGCAGCTATCCCAATAGCTGTCCCAGGCAACAACCTATCTCCAGGAATGAGGCAGGAATTTAATAATATCTCTGCGCTTTCTGATATGCGTAACGATCCTTTTTGATGAACGCCGCGAGGTTCGAAACCTCTGTCACCTTTTTCTAAAACAAACCCTCTAATTCCTTCATCGGTCTTGGCAAATATAACAGCAAGGTCTGCTATTGTAGATGAAGTTGCCCATCGTTTATGACCTTGTAAAAGATAGTCCATTGATTGTTTTGTTGCGGTGGTTTTGATTGTTGAAGGATCCGACCCAGCATCTGGCTCAGTAAGTGAAAAACTTCCAATTAATTCACCAGTAGCCATTCTCGGTAGATATTTTTTTTTCTGCTCCTCTGAACCAAATCTATATATGGCTTGCATAGCAAGTGAACAATGCACTGAAACAAAACTCCTCAACCCTGAATCCCCTCGCTCTAGCTCTTGACATAGTAGCGCGTACATACGAAATGGTTGAAGATTACCCCCATATTCCTGAGCAAGAGTTAATGACAACCATCCTTTAGCTGCAATAGTTTGCATCCATTGACGGGGCAGTTCCCCTTTTTCCCAAGCCGCGGTAGCATTTGGTCGAACTATCTCATCAACCCACTTTCTAACTGAGTTGCGAAGGTTAATCTCATCTTCGCTAAGATTAAGTGCGTCAGTTTCTACTTGTTTGACTAAAAACTGGAAATTGTTTGAGATACTCACTTTTATAGTAAGCCATGTTTTCTGCAATGTTTTTCAGTGTCATCCAACGCTGCTCTTGCTCTTGCAACTAGCATGTCTATCTCTTTTGTTGTGATTATTAAGGGAGGTGCTACAATCATTGCGCCACCACAGGCTCTCATAACAAGCCCATGTTCAAGCGATTTTGATCTACAGAGAATGCCTGTTTTTGATTTATCTCCGATTCTATTCATGGTTTTTTTATCTGCTACTAGCTCAATAGCCGCAACCATACCACAAACCCTACTTTCGCCTACGATTGGATGAGTTTCTAAAGTTTTCCATTTTTTAGCAAAGTACGGCGCAATAGTATCTCGGACTTTCTCAACAATTTTTTTACGCATCATTTCCTTAACATTAGCTACACCTACTGCACAAGCAACCGGATGTCCTGAATAAGTAAACCCGTGATTAAAATCACCGCCATGCTTTAATGATTCACTTACTTTTTCACCGACCAGAACTCCACCAAGCGGGATATATCCTGAAGTAACTGCCTTTGCAAAAATCATTAAATCTGGAGATAATTTGAAATAATGTGAACCAAACCAATGGCCCAGCCTTCCGAATCCACAAATAACTTCATCTGCTACAAACAAAATATCATGTTTAGACAACACTTCTTTCACTTGTGGCCAATAGGATTCAGGAGGGATAATTACCCCACCTGCGCCTTGAATTGGTTCTGCAAAAAAAGCAGCAATATTTTCTGCTCCTAGCTCATGTATTTTTCTTTCCAAATCTCCTGCTACTTTTATACCAAAATCTTTTTGTGACCATTCTCTGCCTTCTTCAAACCAATATGGTTGTGAAACTCTATGAATATATGGAAGAACTTCCATTTGCTCATGCATCCATGTCATTCCGCCAAGGCTTGCTCCAACTAACGTAGAGCCATGATACGCATTATTCCTCGCTATAATTAATCGTTTTTTGGGTTGCTTTCGTACTTGAAAATGTCTCCAGATAAGTTTTAAAGCTGTATCATTGGCCTCGCTCCCTGACGAAGTGTAAAACACTTGTTTCATTGTTTTTGGGGCTAAAGAAATAATTAATTCAGAAAGCTCAATTGCAGGCTCAGTAGTACATTGAAAAAAATGATTGTAATACGCTATTTTTTTTAATTGTTTTGTTGCGGCATTTATCAATGTTTTATTGCCATAGCCTAGGTTTGCACACCATAAACCAGACATCGCATCAAGTAATTTATTACCTGACGCATCTTTAATATAAATACCATTTGCACTTGTAATAATTCTTGTGCCTTGCTGTGCAAGTTCATAATTATCAGTAAAGGGATGTAAATGAAATAACCCGTCACTGTTGATTTTTTTTTGATTTTGTTTATTTTGTTTTGGATTATTTTTTTTCATGACATTCCTTACCTTAGTTGAGTTTCACTTTATTTAAAATTATATACAAAATGCATTGCTATTGTATTGCTCGCTATAGTTTGCTTAAAATCGAATTTTACTTGATTAGAAACCCTATATGAGCTAAAGGATGGATAATTATAATTTGTTAGCTCAACTCTACTAAAAACATCTGGAGTTAAAGCAAACTCAATCCCAACTGATGTTGTCCAACCGCGAACAATTTCTTGTTTTTCAACAATTGATTCTATATTGGAACCAGTAATAAATACTGTTGTTACATTTGCACGAGCACTTACATTCCAATTAGAAGATGAGTAACCAATAGTAGCAAAATACAGCACATCTTCATCTATATATCCCAATCTACACTTAAGGTCAAATCCATTATTATAAGTAACCCAGCCTTGTGGTCTTACATTAGTTTGACTCTGATCTGAGTAACTCTGGGCACTACGAGAATTTTTTTGATCTGCAACATTAGGATTGGCATTGTCTGTATCAGTCGCAATCCATAAATTCTTATCAAATGGGATTTGCTTTTGATCACCTACACGATAAGACAATACTGTCTCTATTCCAACAAGAAAATTACTATCTACATAGTTTCTGCCCAGTACTATTCCAACAACTGGTTTATTTGAATTTACAGAATTACTATAGACATTGTTATAACGATTGGCTTGGATTTGTGTAACTCCAGCATTTTGTAAGTTATCTACATTAAATGAATATTTGGTTTTATCATAAAGTATAGCCCCACCAAAATACACACCTTCCCAGTTGGTAGCCAAGGCATTGCCCTTCCTTCCTAAAATTGTATCAATAAACAAAAATTCATCATCATCTTCGCTAGCCGCCATCCCCAATAAGGGCACTAGTAACCCAACAAGCAACAACAAGATAGCATGGATATTCAAATACTTTTTATTTCTACTATACACTTTCATACTTTAATTTTTACATTTTAATTCATTTATTCATGCGAAGAGGTTACATTGTACCTTTAGTCATACTAATACTAATTGACAAAATCAATGTTTGCTTTTTTAAGCTTAGCTACAGAATTTAATAATTGTTCATTTTTTGCAAAAGGGCCTGCGAGTACTAAATAACGAATTTGTTGATTTGCTTTTATTACTGAAATAGTTACTGGAATATTGAGTAGGATTAACTGTGCTTTGATTTTTTCAGCATTTTCTTTATTAGAAAAATAACCTACTTGAATATGTTTAATTTTTAATGGTGTCTGTTTTTTTTGGCTTTCGATATCTTTTTTACTGTCAACTGGTGATACCTTATCCTTTATGCGGAGCTGTTCTCTGAAAGATAAAGTAATTGGTGGATCGATATTTAGCTCTTCTGACTGGGGAGGAATTGCGCTCACAGCGGCCATCTCCTTCACTTGATTTGTGGTTAATTCAGGATCAGGCCTTTTGATTAAATGAACAGTTAACCAAATTAACGCAACTAAAACTATACCAGCACTAAAGCCAAATAGAAATGGTTTTATTGCTTGATTAGGTTGAGATTGCATTATTAAACTTTAAAAAGATTACCTATTTTAACATGGCTACTATTTTTCATCTCTATCTAGCTTATCCATAGTCTGGATTGCATATAATGATAAACCATTATGTAACACTTGTTTAATTGCATGAATAAGTGTAAGTCGTATAGTTCTTATTTTTTCTTCGTCAACTAGAATTGTAATTTCATGATAAAAAAGATGAAACTGAGTGGCTAAATCTCGCAAATAAATTAATGGTTTATGAGGACTATAGGTTGAAGCACTTTCATGCACAACAAAGGGGTACCGTATTAAAGTTTGAAGCAACTGTATTTCACAGTTGCTAGTTACATGTAGCAAATCTAAAGGGTTTAATTTGTAATCTGTTGCGATATTTGGATAACGAACTTTAGCTTCATGTAACAAACTCACACATCTAGCATGGGCATACTGTAAATAATAATATGGATTATTGTTGTTTTGCTCAAGGGCACTTTGCAGATCAAATTCTATGTGTTGAGAAGTGCTTCTTTGTAAATAATAAATCTTAACAACTCCAGCTCCAATTGAAGAGACTAATTGATTAATGTTAATCGCAGTACCTTCACGAGTTGACATTGAACTAATAACTCCCAAACTATTTTTTAAAGTAACAAACTGAACTAATAGTATCTCTAATGGTATTTTAGAATTAGTTAAAGCTTGTAAAGCATTAGTCAGTCTGGGAACATAGCCATGATGATCCGCTCCCCATATATTTATCAAACCTTCATACCCACGATTTAATTTTAAAATATGGTAATAGAGATCGTATGCAAAATAAGTTGGCACTCCACTTGCACGAATTAAAACCCTATCTGATTCTTCTCCATATTGGGTTGCCTTAAACCATGTCGTGCCTTCTTCATCTTTATAAATCATTGGATTATTTAATTGATGAAAATAATCACCCAGTTCTTGATTGGTTGCCAGAGCGCTCTCATATACATACGAATCCATTTGGATATCAAATGTCGCCAATTCATTTCTAATGCACGCTAAGTTATTTTCTACAATCCAATCTATAAGTTTTCTCCATTCTTTTCTTGAGCATTGGGCTTTACATTTCGTAATCGCGGAATCAATTAATTCATCT
Organism: Candidatus Methylacidiphilales bacterium; assembly: GCA_030054035.1. Classification (NCBI taxonomy): domain Bacteria; kingdom Pseudomonadati; phylum Verrucomicrobiota; class Methylacidiphilae; order Methylacidiphilales; species Methylacidiphilales bacterium. Next base: position 15,714 of record JASGCS010000014.1, on the reverse strand, counting down.
TGAGCCGCACTGGAATTGGGTAACATATCAATAGTAAACCTAGACACTAAAGATGCTATTTCAATATTTTTTGTGGTTTGCAGAAGATCAAGGTTGGTGTAGCAACCTTGAAGTAGAGGTATATTTTTGCTACTCAAGATAACAGATAACGCAAGCACATCAAGCTGCCTTCCATTATCATTTACATAGTATTCTTGATCAACATCCCAGCCTGCAACTTTTAGAATTCTAGCTAAAGCCATCCCGACAATAGCACCTCTTGCCCTGCCGACATGTAAAGGACCAGTTGGATTGGCGGAAACATACTCAAGTAATATTTTTTTATTTTTCTTAGCTAAATACCCGTAGTTATTTTTTAATGTATTAATTTCATTGACGCAATCTGTTTTTATGGCTAACGCGATATCGATATTAATATAACCAGGATTAACTACTTTGGATGTATACACTTCACTTTCCGGCATTGCCGTGACTATCGCATGGGCAAAATCTAGAGGACTCTTATAAACCTTAAGGGCATATTTACCATAGAGCTGGAGGGCGATTGAGGAACTAATATCTCCGCGCTCATAGGAGTCATTAATAGTTATTGTTTTTAAAATTGCAACTAGATCAGCTTTGTACCCAGCTAATTGCAATGTATTAATTGCTTGAGCTACTGCGTTTGCTACAGACTCACGAAGTTCTATTATTGATATCATTCTTACTCTAAGCTAATTGGTTCTACATCTAAAACCCAATGTACATCTGTTAATTGCATAGATTTTAACACTGAAATAGTAGTATCTATCCAATTATCATGCTCAGCTTTATCTTTTGATTTTATCATAATGTTGTATCTTAACTTTCCAGCAATACGAGAAATAGGGGCTTCAATAGGGCCAAAAACATTAAAAGATGCTAATTGGTTAATTGAAAAACGGATTTGCTCAATTTGTTTAAGCGCTTTAGATGTTGGGTTTGCTTTTATTTTAATTAGGGAAATATAAGTAAATGGAGGTAGCTGTAATAATCTTCTACTTTCTAACTCATGCGAAACAAATGTATTATACCCTCCATTTTGAAGCATTAGAAACAAGGGATGATTTGGTAAAAAGGTAGGAATAAATATTTTAGATCTCGTGTCTAATTCTACATGTCTAGTAGACCTACCACCTAGCTGAACAATTGACATAGCTAATATTTCTAAAGCTCTTACATCATAGGCAGCCAATAATTGATCGGCGTGTATATATACACAAGTGGTAACATTACGATAATTATGACCTTTAATAGTCATTTTTGTTCCAATAATGATAGGAGCTTTTGTGGCGGTGAATAATTCGTTTTTGTTAACATGATCCCGATCAATTTGTACTATTGCACTATCTCCAAATATTTCTGCTAGTTGTAATCGAAACATATCTACTCCTGAACCAAAAGGCACAAGAGAGGGTTTACTACAATAGTGACAAACTGACGGAATAGGAATAGAGTAACTACATACATGACAAATTAAAACAGAACTTTTCTGATGCATTACCATTGCATAATCACAATTGATACAAGTTATTGATTTTTTGCATTCCAAACACCATAATCTTCTAGCGTATCCTCTTTGATTTACATAAATTAAAACTTGTTGATTCAAGGATAATGCATTTTTAATTTGCAACAAACAAAAAGGGTCTAACCTGTCCTGGTATTGATTATTTATTAAAACAGGGACATACTCAGGTTCAGGTGCTAGATTAATTCTTGTATTTAGACTTATGGGTTTTTGTTTATTCTTAATTAATGAATAACACAATTCAATAGAAGGAGTTGCGCTTCCATACACAATTGGAATAGAACATATAGTACTAATAAAGGAGGCTATTGTAGAGGTTTTACAATAAATACCAAACTCTTCTTTATATGAATCATCCTGTTCCTCATCAATACAAATTAACCCAATATTTGTAAATGGCAACCAAATAGCTGATCTTGTACCAATTAATACCATTGGCTCACCAGACTTAGCTAAAGAAAATATTTTTTTCTTTTCACTCAACTTCATTGAACCATAATACTTATAAATATTGCTTTTATAAAACAAAGATATTTCAGTTACTATTGTTTCAATTAAATTTATTTCAGGGACTAATAATAATACTTGTTTGTTTTGCTTTAATAGATAGAGTGCTAACGCTAGATACAATCTAGTTTTACCAGAACCAGTCACACCCTGTAAAAATACTTGTTTGTTAGTTTTTATAGTATCAATTAATTCTAAAAGTATTTTATCTTGATACTGATTTAATATAATTTCATTACAAGTAATACTGGTATTTGTTAATTGATGTTCCTTTAATGGTTTTGCATTAATTGATAAAAGAAAAGAAGGTACAATTATGAAAAGAGCTTTTGCAATAGATACTCGATAATATTGAGATATTTTTCCAGCTAATATAAATTGATACTGAGGTATTATTGGTTGGTCATCTATTACCTGAATAACACTTTTTAATTCATTGATACTTACAGAACTATTAATGGGTGTTTCAAATACAATACCGAGTTCCAGTTGATTTTTATCACCAAAAGGGACAAGTACCCTACATCCAATAGTACAAGGTTGTTCAGATAAATAATCGTATAATGTATCGTATTTAGCTAATGCAACTCTAATAATCATATTCTTTATGCTTAAACCTATTAATCATTCATTTTATCCAAAAGTGCTGCTATTACTTGTAAACACTGGTTCACCATCTTCACCGACAAAAAAAGCAATAAAAGATTTTTTATTACCCTTTCTAAGTGATAGAAGAGTAATACAATTACACCCATTACTTTGGCAAATCATACTAAGATTATTTATTCTTCCTAGAAGACCAAGTAGATTAGTTGATCTATATAAATCAATCTGGCTATCAAATAATTACCATGATAGAAATAGCTCTCCCTTACTGTATTATACGGAATCAGTAGCAAAAACAATATCAATAAAATACGATGATAGAGTTATAACTAAGGCTTGCTTTTTATACTCCAAACCCACATTACAAGAAGTAATTGCAAAAGCTTATAAAGAATATTTACCTCGTTCAATAATTGTTTTACCACTTTTCCCACAACTATCTGCAGTTACCCATGGAGCAGTTGCTGATTCCTTAAGTAAATCAATAAATAAATTACAAATAATACCAACAACTACTATTATCAACGGATATTATGATAACCAACACTATTTAAAAGCTATATCTAATACAATAAATAATTATTGGAAACTACACAGCAAACCTGAACATTTAATATTCAGTTGGCATGGCATACCATTAAAATATTTTGAAAAGGGCGATGCCTATTATTGTTTTTGTGTCAAAACCACAAGAGAAATTGCAAAATTACTATCACTTGATGAGTCAGAATATAGTTATAGTTTTCAATCTAGATTTGGACTTCAAAAATGGCTACAACCATATACTATAGAAAATCTATCATCACAAAGTAAAAAACATAAGTCTATAGATATTATTTCACCAGGATTTGCCACTGATTGCCTTGAAACTATGTACGAACTTGTTAAAGAAGTGCCAAAAGAAGCACTTAGGAATAGCGATGTTCAATATAGATACATTCCATGTTTAAACACTTCAAAGGAAGGGATTGACTGTTACAGTAAAATTCTTGAACCTTACGTATCTACTTTTTTAAAGAATAACGACGCTTAAATTTATCAACCTGACCTGCAGTGTCAATTAATTTTTGCTGACCTGTATAAAAAGGGTGACACTTAGAACATATTTCAATATGTAAACTTTTATTACCAACTGTAGATTTTGTTATAAATTGATTACCACAGCTACAGTTAACTGTAACTTCATTATAATTTGCAGCATGTATTTCTGATTTCATAAGTAGTATTTTAATATATTATTGATTAAATTATCTGACAGGTAGAAGTTATTGTGCCGCATCCGATGGGATTGCTGGTTGTGCTGCATCCGATGGGATTGCTGGT
>JASGCS010000014.1:0-11629 GCA_030054035.1 Candidatus Methylacidiphilales bacterium | reverse complement strand
CCGCATCCGATGGGATTGCTGGTTGTGCTGCATCCGATGGGATTGCTGGTTGTGCCGCATCCGATGGGGTTGCTGGTTGTGCCGCATCCGATGGGATTGCTGGTTGTGCTGCATCCGATGGGATTGCTGGTTGTGCTGCATCCGATGGGATTGCTGGTTGTGCTGTATCCGATGGTGTTGTTGGTTGTGTTAATGGCTGAATATCGGTGGGAGTTGGTAAACCAGATTCTTTTATATTTGAAGAATAAGGTACCGATAAAATATGATCTTCAGAAGATTTTTTAACGCAAACGCTTCTAGATATAAGTCCATCAACAACTTGACAAATATCAGAATTGGATGTATTGTTAGTTAAATCGCTATCTTTTTCATCGCTAGCTTTTGAAATATCAGTTAATAATCCTTCAATAAATTCTGACCCAGAAAATATATCACTTTTGAAAAATGATAATGGTAGTGACTGAATAGATTTTTTATAGCTATCTATTGATAAAAATGTTTTAGCAATAAATTCACTTATAGAAGCAGTGCTAATAGAATTATAATGCACCCAAAGTATTCTTACAATGTTTCTTTCATCATATTTTTTAATTGAAAATGTATTGTTGTTATTGTTATTTTTTGTTGATTCAACATATGGTTTTTGAATGAGATTAAAAAATATTACTTGATTAAAATTATCACCACCAAAACTGTTAAGACCAATTGTTAAAGGATGAATATTGGTACCAATATTATATTTGGTTCGAATATCTATTCGACGAGCATTTAGATTTGAAAGATTTGCACCATTAGATAGTTGATTATTTAATAATGAAGTGAATAATGAACCTACACCTTGAATTCTAATAACATCAGTTCCTCTATCAAATTTAATACTTTTTGTATTAGAATCAGGGGCGTTTTGATAATATGAATATGCACCAAGGGTTCCAATTTTAAGAGTAGGTGAATTTATGCCAACTATCGCAATAGAAGTCGCATAAATAGTTTGAAGATCATAGGTATAATTTATTGCATCAACACTAGTAGAATTTCTGAATAATAAAAGTATGTTTTGTCTATTCTGTGTTACAGTTGAATATATTGTATCTGGTAAAAACAGATTAGAATTACTGATCTGTGAAAGATTAAATAAGGTATTTATTTTAATTGTACCTTTAACACCACTTAAATCAATGTAATTATTAAATTTATTTAATTCATTTGGTGATAATTGAGTTATATTTTTATATTGTAAATCAACATTATCATAAGCAAATCCTATAGATTGTGAAACATGCAGTTCTAGATTATTAACAACTAAACTTTGACCAGTAATAAAGGTATATTCCTTAGCCACAGTAGAAGTTGATAGACCTCCATTATTAAAGTCAAGTAATTGAACATCATTATAGGAAATATAGTCGGCTGCATTTAATAAACTACCATTTGGTACAAATATGATTAAAGAATAATCTGGTAAATTTATTCTAGTATAGTCTAACAATAGATTTCCTTGTAATTGTGATAATGACAATCTTTTATACCCAGTACCTGTCCAAGTAAATGTATTATTTTGTAACCTTGTAGGTAATAAGTTGAAGACATCGTTCTTAGAGCCATTTGAATCTACATTTGCACTAGCTAAATTTATTCCACCATAATTAGAGTCTAATTCATTATAAAATCTTGCAGTAACTGATAGCGATAAAAGACCATTATTTGATGGGCTACTGTGAATATTAATACCTGCAGTAACTTTATCTAAAGAAACTCCAGAGCCAATCCTACCATCAGCTGACATTGTTATAGTTCTTGCTTTAATAGGAATTAAACTACATCCTTGGCTCACATTTGAACAACTAGCGCTTATTGAAAAGTTTTCTTCAATATTAAGTATATGAGCAGTTGGTTCTAAAAAAGTAGCTATTGACGATATATATAAGTTTGAATAAGAAAATGAATCACAGAAAGTCTGGCAAGTTGAATTTAATATATTATTTTTATAATTGTATATATCAATTGTCCCAATAGAACTAAATATAACATATGAATTCTGAGCTAATTTGACAGAATCAGAATTAGCAGAATTGACAATATTAAAAATATTTATTGACTTATTGATGCTTTTATTTTGATAAACAGAACCAAAAATAGGGAAAACTGGATCAGGAACAGTCACACCTAAAGAATATCTAGCGACAAAATTTGATTGTAAACTTAAATCAGTAATTGCGTTATTAGGTTGGATTGTAATTGGAATAATCACACTTGTATTGGTTTCTAAATTTGTAACATTAGTATTTATAAATAATAATGATTTTTCATGGTACTGATTCAAAATTGAATAATACAATTTTGAAGTTTTACTAATATTATAAAATGCTGTTCCAATATTTCTGAAGGCAGTAAAGTCAAAGCTCGAAGCGTAATATATAGATGAAATAAATTCAGGGTCATTTATATTGGTATAATCAACTGCACCTGAGATGATATCTCTACTAGAAGAAATGATAAGACGATCATTATTATCACTTTGTAATGCGCCGTTTAATAAAATTACATCATGCCCATTCTGCGAAGCGTCTAATAATGTTTTTAAACTAACAACATCTGAATTAATTGAAGAAGTTTTAATATAGCCGATGGTTAATTGTTTATCACTTGAAACATATATATCATTAACGACTGGTAATTGCGTGTCAATATAATTATAAGATGAAGTCTGTATTCCTATATATAAATTTTGGATGATGTTAGTAAATAAAGGATTATTGACGCTCCCTATTTGCCTAGACCAAACAAAAACAGAATTTGCAAATAGTTTACCAGATTGATTAGTCCTAATCAGATTGTTTGAAATAATGTACCAATCATCGTTTGTATTTGATTGATTTACAAATTCAACAGTATCATCAACTAATAATCTAATTTCTCCAATAGCAGGATCTGTATTAATAGAGTCTATTGATAAACTTTGGCTTTTTAAATAAACTGAGATAGGATTAACAGGAAAAGTATTGCCATTGACAAAAAGAGTACCTTGTGTATTTCCAATTTTAATTGATTTAGTAGAGATTGAAAAGGCGTTATTATTAAAATTACCTGTACTAAAAACACTTCCAATTAATCTAGGTGTGTATAACTGAATTTCACGAGTTGTTAATTGTGAACCTGATATCTGTCTTATTGATCCAGATGCAATAACAGTCCAATTATAATTAGGAGTGTTTATAGTATCCAAAACGACATCAACAGATGAGATTGAATTATATGAAATTAAATCTACAGTACCATACAGTGATAAAGAATCAGAATTAGAAACTGGTTTTAATAATAAATTTTTAATATATAAATTACTTATAATCGCACCTACATTTGCAGAGCCAAGCTTTATATCTAATACATAGTTACTAGTTGAGTTATTAGGATTCAAGGTGGAGTCATATTGAATTACAAAAGTATTTACATTGCTTAACTGATACACATAAAAATAATCTGTTGAAGTATTATTTATTTTTTTGGATTTTATTTCTTGACCTAGATTTAATGTAATTGCTCCAAATGCTAAATAAATTTGATTAAAGGAAGTTGAATAAATTTGAAATACGGATTTAGCTTTTAAATTCCAAATAGCATTATTTGAAGTTATGGAATTATAAAAATTGATGTTTTGTAAAGTAGAAATATTAGTTTGACAGATAGTTAAACTATCAAAAGCACAATCTGTTGAAAGAGAAAAAGTGCCAATATTTATATCATTACTACTATTTACAAACACATACTTAGGTCTGGCATTAATATTTGTTCCAATATTAATTTTGCTATTTATACCAATTAAATTTATATCAATTGCTGATGTAGCGGTACCAATAGTATTAGTAGCATTTAAGTAAATTTGATTGGCATTAATTCTAGAAGTAGGAGAATCTTGAAATAATGAATTACCAGCATTTAGATAGACTTGTACACCAGATTGGCTAGTAGTATTGATGATACCTCTTAGGTGAATATCTCCTTGTGAACTTAACCCAGTTGATGTAATTACAATTTCAGACGAAGCATTTGCAATTTGTATCATATTAATATACAAGGTATTATTTGTTGATAAATAAATTAAAGAAGGTTGATAGGTAGGATTTCCAATAGTCAAACCATGTGATAATTGGTTAGATCTAGTAATCACATATAAAGGGTTTAAGGTATCAATTCCAACATTACCTGCAGTTAATAAGGTAATAGAATTACCTGAAATATATGATTGGGGATTATTACTGACGATAGAACCATTTGATGTGCTTGTAATAATAACTGAATCGTTAGTATTGATAGGTCCATTAATTACAAAATTACCATCACTAGTATTAATTAAGTTAACATTAGCGTTAGCTACACTGTTAGTAAATATACCATTTATTATGATTGATTGAATATCAGCAGCTGAATTTTTTAAGTATATATTAATTGGTTGGGTTACCACATTATTAAATTGACCAATAGTTATTGTTCTATTAGTGCCTTTTAGCGATAAGTAAAATGGGTTACTTGCAGATGCGCCAATATCTCTACTTGCATTAATTGTAATTTGGCTTACTGAAATAATGTTAGATTCAGTAAATATACTATTTTGAGAATTTAAAAATAAATAATCATCATGAATTAATAAATTTGACTTAATAATTAAATCGTTATTTGGATAATAAACTGAAATATGCACTTCATTTGTACCGATTGTTGTAGTAACATTATGGATTTCTAATTGTTGTGTTGAGGCTATATATACATTTGTTGGGGTATATGAAACATTTGCTAATGTGCCTCCTATTTCTAAACCAGAACTTGTATTAACTAGAAGATAATTACTAGATGTTCCAATAGATCCATTGGACAATAAATATATTTTTGATGCGGTAAGTGAACAATTAGCAACATTTAGACTAACGACATAGGAACATTGATTTCTTCCTTGATTTGGATTTTGTTGAATAAATCGTGCGTTGATTTGACCTAATAGTAAGTAGAGTTGAAGAACTTTTGGATTATTAACTGAAGTTACACTACCATAGGTATTATTTAAAAGATTTATTTGATTTTCAAAAACAATATTATTAAACTGTTGATATAAAAATAGTTTACTTACAGTATTTGTGGAAGTGTAATTAATACGACCACAATTAGAGAGATTAGAAATAAAACATACAACATTATTTGTAGAGAAAATGGCAATTGAATCTAAAGCTGAAATATTAGAGTTAAAAGTGAATAATGATGATCCGATTTGTAAATAAATGTTTTTATTGCCATCTCCGATATTACCGTTTTGTGAAGTTATATTAATTGTCTTATTATTGGAAGAGGTATAAATCCACAACAAATTAAATGGTAACAAAACAGAATTTTGTGTCGGTCCAGCAATAATATCATCACGCACATTTATAGTAACAGATTCTCTTAATGATATAATTTTTGAAGTTATAGAACTATTAGATTGTTTCAAACTACCGTTATTAATATTGATTGAAACAATGCCTGAAGTTATAGAAAATCCAGATAGATCAAGGCTCGCTATAGCTGAATTTAAGGTAGATAAAGTTAAATCTAAACTTATATTACTAGAAAAAACTATATTTCTAACTAATATTATTTCATTATTTATTTGGTATAGTTTTAAATTTCTATAATCAATATCAGCTGAAGTAATTTGATTACAAGAAGATCTAACAATACTTGGTGAACAAAAATATATATATGAATTATTGTCTGTAATTAATCTAAATATGTCTCTATTTACTGATTTTATAAATATAGAACCATAACTCTTATAATTTTCAATTTGAAATCTTCCATTGCTATTTAGTTCTAGAAATAAAGGTGTTAGTTCCGTTCCAATATCGCCAGAAGTAGATATAAAAAATGAATGGGCATTAATTGCATTCTGATTAAAAAGTATATTACCATCTACATTTAATTGCCAGTAATCTGCAGGATTATCTAAAGAAAGTGCAATGGTATTAGGGGTATTATTTGGAAGGAAATTTGTTTTAATTTGATTAATTGAGAAATTAGAAACTGGTAGATTTAATGTTAATTTTTTATTATTAGTTACATTTATATTAATAATGGCATTATTTAAATTTGTATTTGTATAAGTTGTAGTAGTGCCAGAAACTGATGAAGAGTGACAAGTGTATTTAATAGACGAACAGGGAATTGGATTGATAGTAGCTATATGATCAGCTAAATTCTTCAAATTACTATTGTTAACTAAATTTGTAATAATTAAATCTGAATCCACCGTGATATTAACGATTGGTGCATTAGATGACAATGTTTTAGAATTAAACTTAATTTGTAATTCACCTAAATTATTACTTAATACTCCAGTAAAATTACAAGTTCCATTAATGATATCTGAACAAGTTGATATATATAATGGTGAATCAACTTCTCCTATATTTCCCGAAGCTTCTAAAATAATTATATTTGATAATATCCTACCGGTACCAGTGCTAACAATTTTCCCATCGCTAGCAATTAAAGTTAATTTATTAAAATAACCTGTACCTAATCTGGCAAGTCCTGAAGAAGGTATATTTATATCGCCAACTAGTTGTTTGCAATAAAATGAACCATTGCTAGTAAAATTAAAATCAAAGCAACTTCCAGTTGTTTGAGCAAAAAAACTTGCGCCAGCATTTAAATTATAAACAGGAATACTGCTGACCTGCTGTGACAAAGGCAATTCAAACGGATTTGCCTCTGTTCCAACACTTCCTGGTGTTGTTAAATTAACAAGATTATAAAATGGATGTACATATACAATGTTTGAACTAAACACAGGATTTTGACGACCATTTTTATTTTTATCAACTAAAAATTCTTGATTAATAGTAGCTAATTCAATGTTTAAAGTTATGTTTCTAATAGTACTTTGGTACGTTGATGGAGTAATAGTTATATCATAACAATTGCCACCTAAAGAAGGGTTTGGTGAGCTAGATAAAACAGGAATACCTGAATTTGGATTTAAAGTGTCACATGTTTTATCTTTGTTGTAAACAAAATCACTAACTCTAAAATACATACTTAACGTTGCGTCGGTTAGACCTCTAGAATTAAAATTAAAAGATTTTAGTAATACCGTTGTATCGTCAGTACCGATTAAACTAGTTACAGAATCACTAATTACAAAAATTAATGAATCTGAATTAATAGTAAGATTACTTGCAAAAGTAGAACAGTCAACAATCGTACCATCAGGACAATTTGTTTTTGTATAAATTATCAAAGGTGATGAGATTGTACCAACATTATGACCCTGTCCTTTAGCATTAATAGAAACTTTATTACCAAAGAGAACTCCAGGAACTGTATCAGAACTATTATTGATTACATTTCCATTTTCTGCAGTGATATATATATTATCTAAATTAAATCCTACTGAATTTATAACTGAAGGAATAAAACTTGTATCAATAATTAAAAATTTAATTGCAGCACTGCTATAATTAGTTAAAATATAATTGTCATCAATTCTTCCATTTCCTAAACAAAAAGCTTGTGAAACTCCGATTGCCGTAGAACATGAATATTGATATACATAGATATTTTGAATAGAATTATGAGTAGTAATATTACTACCATTAATACTTAAATTAGAACTAAAATAAATATCACCACGATTAGATTGGCCAGTTGTTGTAATAATTAAGTTTGATTGGATTGAAGGATTATCAAATTGAACAACTAATGGATACTTTGTTAAAGAAATATCATTCTCACAAAATAAATTATTTGATTGGATAATGCCACCAAGCGACGAACAACCATAAATACCAATCGCACTAAGGGTTACTTGATTTGCATGTATATCGTAACTAACTCCTGATCCAGAATATGAAGACTGACTGCCTAATATAACACCTGTAGCCGCATCCAATGAGAGTGTAAGGTTTGTAAGTACTGAACTTGAAACAATAATTGGTCCCTCACCATCGGTGAAAAAGTAATTATTAGGTGTACGACTAGTACCAATTTTATCATCCCCAATAATTATATTTGTTCCATCTATAGCTTTAATAGAAACAATACGATTACGGGAAGTTAAATCTGTTGTGTCTATTGTATTTTCATAAAAAGTAAATATGTTATTTGTATTAAACAATTGTGATACACCATCATAACTAACTTCTAGATATATATTTTTTCTACTCACAAAAGAACATTCCGTAGCATGCGAAGAAGTTACGAAGCATAAATTGTTAATTGAGAAATCTAATTTAATTGGGCTGCTTGAAGTACCTACTGAACCGTAGTCTGAGATTATACTAATTTTTTTATTGACAGTTAATGTTACTACAGTGCCTGCGTCGGGTGAATTAATAATGTCACCTTTAGCATGTAAAACTAGGTTTTCAACATTAAAAGTAATTGAGGGGTTGATGGTAATAGTATGATGCCTAATACTTGGTGAAGTAGTACTACCACTTGCTAAATATTCAATAGAAAATAGTCCAGTTTTTAATACTCTGGTCAAAACTTCGGGTCCAGGATTTAGATTATTTTTATTAAAAGTAAATGTAGAAACAAAATTAAATGAACTTTGATCAAATGATTGATTTAAAATTACATCTCCTATTTTATTAATTGAAATCGTATGTTCGGGCACCGTTGAACCGGAATAATCAAAAAATGAAGCGTTATTCAATAAATTATTATCTAAACCTCTTAAATAAATAGCAGAACCATTACCCGCACCTGCAATAGAGACAGTAAGACTATCATTGGTTAAAATTGGACTACTTTGAGTACCTATTGAATTAGAAGATTTTAAAATTAATCTGGAAACAGTAAGATCAATCACATTACCAAAACCTGTAGATGTAATATTACCGTTTTCAGCATCTAAAGTTATGATGAGATTAGTAGTCGTTGAACTTAACGATCCGGTGCCAGTGTAAATGTCACAATTACTTACAGAAGTACAGCCATAATTATTTTCATTTATTCGATATTGATTAGTTGATCTAAGATTACCAGATTCTTGTCTCAAGTAAATAATATTATTACTAGAAGCAACTGGATTTACAAACTTTATTGAACCGGTTGCATTGATATTAAAATTACCATTATTATCTTCAGACAAAACTGAATAAACATTATTATTTGGAGAAGAAATATATATTCCATTATTACTACTACCAGAAACTCTTGCTTTAAAATTCCCTAAAATAAAATTAGCAAATGTTCCGGAACTTTCACTATCACTTATTCTAATTAATTGGACATGATCTGAGCTATAGTTTCCAACTGAACCGTTTGGAAAATCAAAATTAAAAGCATAGGCTTCAATCAAAAATCCAGTATTAGCGCTATCAAGACGATTAATTAAATTTCCAGCGTCACTTGCTAACGTTAAAATATCAGTGTGGGTATTTCTACTACTAACAGGGATTGCGCCATTAACATCTGAAAGATATGTTCTAATATTTCCATTAATGTTGATATTACAAGTTTCACCACTTATAACAGTGCAATTTACAATTTTAATTATAATACTTTTCCTAGAGCTACCTAAAACTGCAGGAGCGAATGAGAAAATATTTCCTATGGTTAATTCTTTACTACTTTGAAGATTAATATCAAGAGCTGCACGAGCTGTTAAATTATGAGTTGATGCATAAGAATTTTGCGATACATAAATTGAAGTCATTCCAGAAGCAATAGTACTAGTTCCGATATATCCAGTTCTAGCAATCAAATCAATTGTGCCATTTGTGGTTGAGCTAATTGTAAAGTAAGTATTTGGTGAACCTACAAGAAATGTATGACTTATATTTATATATGAATCAATGGTTAAATTAGATGTTCCAGAGTATATTGTTCCAGAATTAATATTGCCTCCAATATCAACCGAACCATTTTTAGCAGTAATAGCAACATCAGTTCCACTATTTATAGTACTATCGATATTAATGTTATCCCTTGTAATTAATCTGAGATCGTAAGCACTGATCCCTCCATCAATATTTATACTTCTTGTTGATACACCATCACAAACACTAGATACTAAAATACAATTATCTATTGAAACTATATTGCTACCAGTAATTGCGCCTAATTTAAAGGTTGAAATAATAGAATCAAGATATATATTTCCTACGGTTGATGAGCGAGTGCCATTGGCTGTTGCAATTAAATTATTGGTAGTGCTATTTTGAAAAATTCTAATAGGGTATGACGAAGTGCCAATTGAGCCTGTAGTGGCAATTAAAGTAATCATCCCACCATTAGCGCCAGTAGAAGGGCCTGATTGTACTGAATAACGAGAAGTCAGCGATGGAGCGCTGCTTTCATAGCTAGTGCTATATTTTAAAAAATTATCAGAACGGATACTTATACTATTGGCATCAATATTGTCATTAATAAATATTGAGCTATTAGAAATTGCATCAGTGGTTATACTAATTATATTCTTATTGGCTTGATACGCTCCTGCACTATCTGAATCTATACGACCAAGATTGATATTACTATTAGAAATAATATAAATATTTCCACTATTTGTAAGACATCCAGAAGTACAATTAGCAGTTATTGTTAATAGCCCAGTGCCTGATTGAACAATTCTTAAATTATTGGTGTTATCACCAACACTGCCTAGCGTCGAAGTAAGATTAATAACGCCACTTGAAGAATTAATAGTTGCATTCGCATTAGTAGTAGAAGTAATTGAATTATTAGCTATCAGAGTTATGGAGTCTGTAAAAAATATACCTAATCCAGAATTAAATGTAATTGCGCCATCTCTTACCCTTAACTCAAAGTTGCCACAAATTCTATTAGCCAATGCGCCGCCAGCATTCAATGTACTACATGAACCAGCAGTAGCAGAGCCATAACTTCTATTAACCTGGACATCGCCAGTAGTTTGAGTAAGAGAAACAAATCTAGTTGCATTTCCAGAAAACTGCAAAGACGCCAAAAGGAAATTCCATACATCTTTATTTAATGCCGGTGTATTTAACGAGATTTTTGGATTTTTACTAGGAGTATATTCCAAAAATATATTGCCATTACTGGCATCAAATACAAAATTAGTGGTGGTTATATATTCAAGGAAAGCAGGTACAACAATTACAGCATTATTAAGGCCAGTTGAGCCAATTGATCCAGTTGAAGATGTTAAAGTGATAGATCCACAAGCACTAGATGAACAAGCAGAAGAGCCAGATACAATCGCAGCTCTCCGGAGATTTGGTTTAATAATATCACTATTAGCATCAATTCTAATTATAAAACCAAATATGTCTTGACCACTAGATCCATTGATAATAATTTGACCGCCAGAGAAATTAACATTACTAATACTTATTGTTCCATTATTATCAGTCCCAGTAATTGCACCAAGAGTTAGACTTGAATTTAATGAACGAAGATAAATATTATTAATTCCAGAACATGGGGGAGAAGCACATGTATTTGAAGCAGTTGCGGTTAGATCACCAGTGGTGGCGTTTTGGGTGATGGAGATTGGGTTAGTGGAAGAACCGATAGAGCCATTGGTGGCGGTGAGAGAGATGGTGCCTGAAACTCCTGAGGTGATGGTTCTGGTGGTGTTAATAATACTGCGAACGGCAGAGAGGGT
>JASGCS010000013.1 GCA_030054035.1 Candidatus Methylacidiphilales bacterium | reverse complement strand
TAACATCGGTATATCACCGAGTAAGAATATATTGCACCTATCCTAACAATGCAGGTGCAACCAACATCTACAGCAATGTTATACAGGTAACCTCACTACGATAGAAACTTAACGTAGGAGTCAAAGATAAATTTTTTATCAATCGAGCAACCGGATTAGACATTACTTCCCACCAAATTCGGCTACACCAGAGTTAACCTCACTATCCATCTCCTCAGCAAAGATAAGCAAATAGACTTTACCTCAACCAATGCAGATTCTCCTAGTGCATCACAATCCATATACACCATGCAACTTCGTAATTTCATTCATGCAATTGAAAGAGTAAGCTATGTAGGAGTTCCATTCCAGCCATCACCCCTGCCTCTACCCAGTTTATTTTAATTACAGCCACTAAAGATATAGCTATACATGGTGCTATAGCAACTACTGCGATAGTTGGCGATGTTGATCTTTTTGCACATGGTAGTATTGTGGGTGGAGAGAGCATTACCTCAGGTGAAAGCATGTCGCTTAATACCAGCTACCTCTCGTTGACTGGAACTTACTCTACTGTACTGTCTCCCAGTTATTGGAGTACTTTATTAAATTATTATATAACGGAAATAAGTTGTATCTAAAGTTAATCTAGCTAATTCGTTTCTTTTCATACGCTGACCTTACTCCCTAAAACTGTACCTAATCGTAGGTGAGGTTTCTAGTAATTTAATATAAATCTTATAGGATAAATGAGTATGAAAAAGAATCTATCTACCTTTGATTAAATTATCAGTATTTTATAAAAGAGCACTGCAGGTGTTTAAACCTCTACCTTGTGTCGTGAGCAAGGTATTACTCCCGGCACATTTTAAAACTGGCGTCATAAGTATGGAACTATAGTTGTTTCAGAGGCAAAGAAACTAAGCCATCTAGAGCAAGAGAACGGAAAGCTCAAGAGAATGATTTTTCCTGCAGCTGTATTAATTGTTGTTAAGATTACAAGCTATCTAGGTTTATTCTTTCTGAGCGAGTGGGTTTGGTGTTGGTGGTTGGATTCTTTGAAGTGTGTTTTTATCTGTGTGATGAAATAGATCATTCGTTCCTGCTATTTTGAGTACAGTATCTTGGCTATAGCTCCATGAATCTGTTGAGTGAATAATTATGTCTATGGTGAATGAGACGGTATCAAACGCAGCTTTTAGGAATGGTACTGATTGCATAGAAGTGGAGGTGAGTGTAAATGCATTGGCATTGCTTGGTACTATTGCTGATGCGATACCAGTGACACCTCTTGGTATTGATACGGTCATGTAAATTATGGATTCTTGTGGTTCCCAGAGAAAATATCCTACTTGCTCATGATAGGTTTTGATTTGGTTTGGTTTGGTAATGTGGGTGTGGTAGCGTAGTCCATAGATTAGTTGAGGGCCATTGGTAATGGGGTCTATGGGAAAACAACGCATGGTTTCAATATACTCTTGAGATTTGGCACCCGTTGCTTTTGGTTTAACATCTACTCCTATACTTCCTGAGAACTCACCTGCTAAATGTGAGAGGGGACCGAGACTTTGCATGGTATCTACGCTAAAGTTCACTGGCTCTTTATAAATATCCTGTAAATAATTTTTCATTGTTGTATTGTAGGTAGTTTAATACCTTTTTTGTAAAGATGCACATAGCCATCTATTGGAATTTGTAGGAGCTGGTTTATGGTAAAGGTATCGTCGGCATGTTCATCGGGATAAATTATGAGGCAATCTAGGGTGAAGTGGTCATTGGGTGTGTCTAGTTCTTTTCGTATTTTCTTGTTTCTTGCGTAGCCTGCAAGTTGTCTGATATCATCGCCACTAATGTTGCGATTAGAAAGCCCTTCGTTTTCTGTGGGTGTTTTTTCGCCGTAGGGTTTGTACTTGGCATCTCCGATAAATCCTGTAGATGAATTGCTGGTGAATAGAAAGTCAGGCCTGTCTTTTCTAGTAGCGAATTGATATTTGAGATTGTTACCATATAGTTCGTAGAGTTTGCAATAGACATAAAGTTCAAATAGTTTAGGAGTATTGATATAGAAGGGAAGGGTGCCCACTTTGTTGGTTTTATTACTAAAGCTCCATTCGTGGTTGCGAATAATAATTTCTGCTAATCGCAAAGCGGTCTCATACTCTTTGAAAAATTGTGTGGACTTTGTTTTTGGAGGTGAAAGATTTTTAGTGTCTGATATGGTGGAGAATATTTGTCCGCATCTCTGGTATTGGTTGATGAGGGTATTAGATCCTATATAGTTTTGGTTAAGATAATCAAGACAAAGACTATGCGCTTGCTTAAGGTATTGGTTTTGAGGACAGTCTTCAGTATATTGTTGAAATTGACAGGGAACATACTGTGATTTTCCTCTTATGATGTTATTGGAGTAGAGCGATAGATTAATTTTGCCCTTAATCTTTGATTGAAGTTCCTGATTAGTAGTGACATATCGTTTTAATAGTCCTCGCTGGGTTATGCGATGAACTACTGAGACAAAATGCTGAACGACTAATAGAATGCAGTTTACATTATTTGAAACATAGGGAATAGGTTGCTGTTCAACAGCAACATGGTAGAGGTTAGGAAGCTCGTTAATTACTTCAGATAATTCAGAGCTGATGCAGTACTGAAACATTGCTAGGTAATCTACATTACGAAACTTTGGTTCTACGATAAGAGGACGGATACCTTCCTCTAACCAACAAGCACCTACATAATACCTCTCTTCAGTGCTTGGATTAAAAACATTAAGGTACTTCAGTTCCTTATTGTTAAGAGTTTGTTTTCTAAAATGCTCTAGGTCTTTGACACTGATATATGTTGAAATATCATCATGCTCTTTTATCCGAATTTCTGTTAGAGCATTCATACCAGCAATGGCTAGACAATAGTTAGATTTTCAATGAGGTCTTTGGTGAGTTTCATTTCTGATTCATCATTTAGATTGTTTATCTTTTGCTTTAGTAAGCCATCATTAAGATATTCATAAAGGAGTGGCTTAATCTCATACTCTAATCTCATGGTCAATTCTTGCTCATCACTAGCTAAAAAGTAACTATGTCCTATTTGAACAGAGGAAGCATCTAGGTCTTCAGAGCATTGTTTTTCTATTATCTCTTTTACAGAATTAAAGAGACTTAGTGCTTTATCTTTCAGTGAGGTTTTTTTCAGATCATTGTAAAAGTTAACAATGACATCCTCATCTGCATAAATCTTGGCAAAAGCAAATCTTCTTCGCAGAGCGTAATCTAAAGTACCTATGCTACGATCACAGGTATTCATGGTGCCAATAATGTAGAGATTATCTGGAACTACAAATTCATCTTGTGAGTAAGTTAATTTTAATTGTGGAGCATTAGTTATTTTGTTTGAACTAGAGCGTTTATCAGATTCTATAAGCGTAATAAGCTCACCAAATATTTTAGCCACATTACCTCGATTTATCTCATCTATAATCAACACATACTTATCTTTGGAAGTTCGTGCCAGTGCACGCGTTACAAGTTGTTTAAAAATACCATCTCGTAATGCAAAAGCAAGCCCCGATTGAGGTGGGTTTTGATCTTGTTCAGTTTGTTCATTCGGTTTAAAGCCCTCAACAAATTCTTCGTAGTCCATTGCCTGATGAAATGTAGTAAACGCAATGTGCCCATTTTTACTTAAGTCGTTGTATCGTTCCATGATTTCATCTCTGCTTGTTGCTTGGAATGTATTACCCTCTATAATTCGCACAGCGAGTTCCATTGCTTGATAGGTTTTGCCGACACCTGGCGCTCCTTCTAAAATAATATTTTTTTTATAGCTGAGTAAATCTACGGTACTTTGCATTGCATTCTGGAAAGTATCTCTAATGGGCTTATCAAATTCTATCATCTTGAGAATTTTATCTACGAGTGTTTTGTCATTTATTTTATGTAGTGTTCTTTGTAAGTTTAAGATATTTATTGTTTTTTTATCAAAATATGATTTTGGGATGTCTGAGCGCAAATATTTTATCTTCCTGAAGTGACTAAATGGTTCTTTACCATCTTTATCAAACTTTGTTTCGGAAGTTATTCTTCCCACAGCAAAAATATTTTTGTCTTTGTTATATAGACTGATGCAGAGATCGTCTATGTTGATATTATGGAGAAAATCCCACACTTGATTTACACGAGATAGTAGCCCCTTATTTTCACTTCCTGTCGCTTCAGCTATGGCTTGCTCTAATTCATTTTTATCTAAAGAAAGTAAATTCTTTTGTTGGAATTGTTTCCAGGTTAAATAAATAGTACCTGATTCTATGGATTGTTTTGCTCTAGTTTCAAAATCAAGGCTAGATGGACTATCAAAGCGGTACATCCAAACAAAATTATTATCTGTTGCTGAGTCATCGCCTTCATCATCCTCATCTTCATCTGTAGATTTCCAGGCTCTGTGAGAAATCTCCACGAGTGAATGTTCGGAATTACCACTTGTTGCTATTCGTTTCTGCATCTCATCATTAATTTCTAGGTATTGTTTGCCATCTAATTTCTCATCCAATGTATCAATCATTGAAAGATCGGCATATTCTGATCTTAGATATTTTCTAGTTTTATTGTCAAGAGTGATATAAAAATTTGGTCTTAACCAAAAAAGCCCTATCGTTAACTTGCCAATTTTACTCATATGTGCAGATGCTTGGTTAAATATTTTTATAAAAAGACTTCTATTGTCCTCGTTTGAATTCATAGCGTACCTGAGCGCGCTGTCAAATAATTTCCAGTGAATGTCAATGGTCGCTGGAGCCCTAACCTTTTTCCATGTGTAAAACCATGAATTTTGGTTATTTAGGAGAGGAATTCCATCAAATGAATTGGGTGTTTCTCGGTATAGACCAATGCATTGTGCTAGTTTCTCCGCGAGCGCAATTCTATTTTCTTTTTTAATTCCTCTATTAAAAATACCCATAAAAGTAAATGGACAGATATCGTCTAATTGCCCCCCATCATCTTTGAATAAGTATTCAATATAAATACCTACTTCAGGATCCTTTGCGAGCTCCGTTAGTTTTTTTGTTAACTCAGTGCGTTTGTTTTGATAGGTCAATAATGCGTCAGCAAAACTTTCGTAGTAAGAAACCCAACTAGTATCTGTTTTGACAGTCATAAATCGTATTTTAACCCAGTTTGTAAATTTATTAATGAGTGACCTTACCCCTTCGTCTGCGCCATTTAATATTAGCAAACACAGAAATGATAGTAATATCAAACCTTGTGTCAAAAGAGCCTATTGTTTTTTGCTCAAATCCTAACTCTCGCAAGTGATTTTTATGTTCCAAAGTTAAAGGTGAAACTGAATCATTAGAACCCATGTCCTTTTTAGTCATCTGTTCTTTGCTCATGTCGTTGGCTTTTTTCATATTCATTTCTGCCTCGTCATTAGCTTTCTTTTCTTCCTTCCACTTCTGGAAAGCGTCCTTGTTCTTTATGTACTCCTCAACATCAGCGTCTTGGGCTTTAATGCCTTCTGCAGGGGTGTTGATATTAACGGTTTCGCCTTTTTTATCTGGATTTGTTTCTGCGAAGTTATAACTATCAGTTACAGACTTGATTATTGCAATCATATTGTTATAATCATTGCCTTTAGCACTTACAGAATCAACAAGTGGCTTTAATTTAGGTAAGGTGTCGCTTACATGACTTACTAGTTGGGAAAATGAGTTCTTAACATCTTTGCTATCAAAGTTTGCTAATTTGACTTTACTAGCTACTTGCCTGAAAGAGTCAAAATATTCGATATCATTATTTGCTTTTAATACAGTTTCTAATGATTTATTAATTGGCTCAATGTTTTTAGCAATAGAGGCATCTATTCGTGCGTTAATTGCATCTAGAAAATCTGCGGAACTTATTTTAGTTGTTTCACTCATTATTAACTCCTTTTGTAAGATTAGTTAATTGTAGAATATAACAACCAAAAAAAGAGCCATGTTTCAATATTATTGAAACATGGCTCTTTTATAAAAATAGGTTGCTATTTATTGCATCTTCATTGATGAAATTCTTTATCATTTTGGCTTATAGAGATTTACTAGAAACCTCGCCTGCGATTTGGTATAGTTTTAGGGGGTAAGGTCAGGTATTCTAAGAAAGATCAAGTTATATATGTTAAAGAAACTCAAAAAAAAGTTGTTAATTATCCACATGCAGATGATGAAGGAAACTTATGTCTTGAAATGCCACACATCATTTGGATAGAATTAATAAAGAATAAAGAAATTGGTTGTTATGCCTTGTGGATGATTTTGTAGTACCTTATTTTGTAATCTATCATTACTATTGACCTTCCCCCATCGTCTGTACCATTTCATTGATGAAATTCTTTATCATTTTGGCTTATAGAAATTTACTAGAAACCTCGCCTGCGATTTGGTATAGTTTTAGGGGGTAAGGTCATGTGTAAAAATCAGAATGTATCCTTTTTTTATTCTAATAAGATATACAAAAAAATAAATGAATATAATAAAATGAGGATACCATGGAAACCGTAATAACTTTAATTAAAGATTTATCACAGGCTAATATAGCAGTATTGATACTGTTTATTTATTGCATGCATAGTTTTAAATTAATGGGAGTCTGCCAAGCATCACTAGACCAAAAGATGGATGATAAGTTCAAAAATGTGGATGATAAGTTCAAAAATGTGGATGATAAGTTTAAAATTGTGGATGATAAGTTTAAAAATATGGATGATAAGTTTAAAAATATGGATGATAAATTTACTGAATTAAGTGTTCAAATCAAAGGAATATTTCAAGAAATTAAAGAATTAAGAGCTGAGATGGTCAAGGAGATTAAGGAATTAAGAGTTGATAACACAGAATTAAGAGCTGAAATGGTCAAGGGTTTTAATATTGTTACTAATGACATTCATGCGGTTAAATTGGATATCAAAGATGTTAGAGCAGATCTTACTCGGTTATCAGACAAGCAGGATTCCTTACACGCTAGAGTGCTATTGCTCGAAGGTGCGCAAAGTTAATAAAAGAAATAAATAGATTTGCCATATCCCCTGTGCTGTAAAGAGCTGATAATTAGGTTTTAATTTTCTAAGGGATAAACTATTGACACTTTAATAAATAATTATACTAGGTGAATTATGTGGATTGTGATTAAGTACGCTTTAACAGCATTTGTGGCTGTTGTTATTTCTGAGTTCGCTAAGCGGAACGAAAAGCTAGGTGGGTTTATGGCTGCTTTACCGCTCATCGCAATTCTTACTTTGATTTGGCTTTATGTTGAAAAACAATCAAGTGAAAAGATAGCTAATTACGCTCTCTACACCTTTTGGTATGTAATCCCAACATTACCAATGTTTTTGTTGTTTCCATATTTACTTCCAAGAATTGGCTTTTGGCAAACACTCGGAGCTGGTGTTATTTGTACTGTTATTTGTTTTGGGTTGTTTGCTTTTCTTCTGAAGCGATTTGGCATTCAGTTGCTTTGAATTACCTATTAACATACTAAAAATGTGTTATATTGTTACTGGAAGCCATGTTAATACTGGCTTGCAGTTATATTATGGAGAAAAAACTTAAAAAAGGGGATTTTTTAGATACTATACTTAGGTCTCCTTTAACTATTTTCTCTACAAAGTACATAGCGCTTTTGTGGGGGCAAAATAATGATAAGGCGTCTCGTGAGCGTTTGCGTAGTTATGTAAAAAGCAAAAAGTTGCTGCGTCTTCGTCGTGGCATTTATGCAAAGGACAAAAAGTACAATGAATATGAATTAGCTAATACTATATGCACCCCTTCGTATATCAGCTTTGAAACTGTGTTAGCAATAGAGGGGGTTGTTTTTCAATATTACTCAAATATTTTTGTTGCATCATACATAAATAGAGAGATAGTCATACATGGACAAAAAATTACTTTTATTAGAATGAAAAATGAGGTATTAAAAAATACCAAAGGCATAGAGCAGGTAGGTAATTATGCTATGGCATCAAAAGAGCGTGCATTTTTAGATAGGATGTATGTAAATAAAAAAAATTATTTTGATAATCTGTATGGGATGAACTGGGATAAAGTATTTGATCTATTACCAATATATAAAAATAAAAAAATGGAAAAAACTGTAAAAGAGTACAGAGAAGATTGCAGAAAAGAATATGACATTTGATTTTGCAAGACATAGAGTAATTTTATTAGATATCTTAAAAGAGATTTATACAGATACCTCTATTGGCCCTTTTCTGGGATTTAAAGGTGGGACTGCAGCAATGCTATTTTATGGTTTACCAAGAGCATCTGTTGATTTAGATTTTGATTTATTGGATGAAACTAAAAAAGAAGAAGTGGCTGAAAAAATTGAAATTATCATTACAAAATATGGGGAAATCAAAGAAAAGAGCATGGGAAAAAGAGGGATGAGATTTATTATTTCGAATTTAGCTGGAAAAAGAGGTGTAAAGGTAGATGTTAATATCCTTAGCTACGGTTCAAAATATGAAATAAAAAAATATCTTGGCATTGACATGAAGGTAATGGTACAGGAAGATATGTTTGCGCATAAATTAGTGGCAATGATAGAAAGAATTGAAAGGCAAATAAATAGAGATATTTATGATGTGTGGTATTTCGCAAAGCAAAGATGGGAGATTAACAGAGGTATTGTGGAGAGTAGATCTAAAATATCTTTCAAGGAAACCTTGCAAAAAGCTACGTCTCTATTAGAAGCTTACGATAATAAAAATATCTTAAAGGAAATTGGTGAGTTGCTTTCAGAAAGTGAAAAGGACTACTGTCGTAAAAAATTAAAATCAGATGTTATCTTTTCCTTGAGGGTAATGTTGGATAGTGAAAAATAATGAATCTAACTGCACCTACACCATCACCTGAGTCGCTTGGTCCATTACTCTACGCTACCATTGTGTGTAGGGATTTGGAAAAGTCCGTGGCGTTTTATCGTTTGTTTGGTACTATTGTTGATTATAACCATAGGCTATCTGAGTTAGAGTTTGGTTGTTTATTTCCTGGTCTTAATTTTGCTGAGCAGAGGACTGCATTGGTGTGCGCTGAGCATGGTGGTGCAATTATTCGTTTGGTTGAGATACGGGATGCTGTGGTGTCTGCATGTTTGAGGAATAGGGGCTGGCTGGCGTTAGAAATATCAACTAATGCTGTTGATTTTCTTGGTGAGTACTTGAGCTATAAGGGTTGTAAGGTACGAGGCGCTCCTGCTTGTTTGGAGATGAGCAAGGATATCAAGGCAATGCAGGTTGAAGGTCCGAGTGGTGAGATGTTGTACATTACTGAAATAAAAAATGAAGTACCACCTTTTAGGCTTCCTCGTGCGAGGGCGGTGTTTGATGGGTTGTTTATTGCAGTGCTTTCTAGTAAAGATAGGGTGGCAAGTGCAGAATATTATAGGTCACATGGTGCTGGTGCTCCGTTAATGGTTGAGACAAAAATAACTGTAGTAAATAATGAATTTGGATTGCCGCTTGATACGAAGCATCCTCTTGCGGTGCTGCAACTGTTCGGAACATCGCTGATTGAGATAGATCAGCTAACGAGCGCTGAGGATATGGTGTCGTCATTATATAGTGGAATATATGCTGTCTCGTTTGCCACGAGGGCACCTATGAATGATTTTGTTGAAAGTGTATATAATAAACCCTCAAAGCTTTTAATCGGACCTGATCAAGAGCGAATTATTCTTACAGAGATTGATAATGGAGATGACAAATGAAAATAACTACAGTAATTAAAAACGCACAAATAGTTAAGCCACTTGAGAAAAAAATTATAGCTGGTGAGATTGGGATTAATGGTGAAAAGATTGTTATGGTGGCTAAGCGAATACCAAAAGAACATATCACTGCAAAAACTCAAATACTAGATGCGCAGGGGTATTTAGTATTTCCTGGAGTGGTTGATGCGCATACCCATACTGGAATTTATGCTCCGCTTGTACAAGATGCACTCAGTGAGAGTAAGGCAGCGGCAACTGGTGGTGTAACTACCATGCTTAATTACTTTAGAACTGGACAATACTATCTGAATGAAGGGGGTAGCTATAGTGATTTTTATCCAAAAGTATTGAAGCTATCAGAAGGAAAATACTTTGTTGATTATGGGTATCATCTCGCCCCTATCCAGGCGAAACATATTGATGAAATGGAAATGCTCTTAAAACAATATGGCATGTGCTCTTTTAAGATATTTATGTTTTATGGTGGTTATGGTTTGCACGGTTCGACATCGCAAAACTCACAGAGAGATTTTCTCATGTTAGATGAGAGCGACTCTTATGATATTGCTCATTTTGAAATGATTATGAGAAAAGCTGCTGAACTGACGAAACGATATCCAAAGCTGGCAGACTCTATCTCGGTAAGCCTGCATTGTGAGCTTGCTGATATTTTACGAGCCTATACAACTATGGTGCAAAAAGAAAATAAATTAACTGGGCTGAAAGCGTATAGCGCTGCACGGCCTCCACATTCAGAGGGTTTGGCGATATGGATTGCGTCATATCTAGCTAATGAAACGAATTGCCCAAATATTAACTTGCTCCATTTAACTTCAAAAAAAGCTGTGGAGGCTGCCCTGACTATGGAAAAGGTATTCCCGCATGTTAATTTTGGGAAAGAAGTTACCATCGCACATTTGTTGCTTGACTACGACTGTGAGGCTGCTTGCCATGCCAAAGTAAATCCTCCCATTCGTTCGCGACAAGATGTTGAATATCTATGGAAGCAATTACTGCTCGGATCTATTGATTGGGTAGTGAGCGATCACGCCTGCTGCGCTATGGAAGAAAAGACTGCGCATGGTGATCACAAGGATGGAGCGAATATATGGAAATCTAAATCAGGATTTGGTGGAACTGAGTATTTGCTTTCTGGATTATTTAGTGAAGGCACGAAACGAGGATTATCCCCAAATCGAGTCGCTGCCTTAGTTTCTTATAATCCAGCCAAACGGTATGGGCTAACATCAAAAGGTGATATCGCGGTTGGAAAAGATGCCGACTTGGTTTTTTTTAACCCTAAGGAATCATTTGTTGTTCGCGGCCATGCCTCTCCTTCAAGTGCAGGGTACACACCATTAGAGGGTATTAAACTTAAGGGAAAAGTAAAGACCACCATGTTGCGTGGAAAAGTAATTTTTAATAATGACGAAGTAGTTGGAGAGCCCTGCGGTGCATATCAGTTCCGTCCACAAAAGAAATAATTGTAACTTTGTCAGTAATTAGTCCTGCGATATTAAAACGATACACTGCGCTGCAGAAAGAAGTTGCACGATTGCGCCGTCTCTACCATTTTGACGATGCCCTAACCTTGCCCGATGAGTTGCTTGATTCGCTTAAACGAGAACTTACCGAGCTTGAAAATCAATATCCAGAATTAAAATCTGAGCATTCTCAATCATCGGTGGTGGTGGGAGGCGTCAAGACGGGTTTTTCTAAAATCACCCACCAAGTTCGCCAATGGTCATTTAATGATATCTTTACGGCTAAAGAGTTAGCAGAATTTAATACTCGTATCATCAAAGCGAATAATGGAGATATCCCAGAGTATGTGGTTGAGGATAAAATTGACGGCTTAAAAATTATTCTCACCTATCAGGATGGTAATTTGATCTCAGGTGCGACTCGGGGAGATGGAGTGGTTGGTGAAGATGTCACGCTTAATATAAAAACTATCGGGTCTATTCCAATTAAATTATCGCAGGCAGTCTCATTAGTAGTAGAAGGTGAGGCGTTCATCACCGTAGATAATTTTAATGCCGTTAATCAACTTCAAGCCCAGAAAGGCGCGCCACTATTTGCCAACCCTAGGAATTTAACCGCAGGTACGATACGGCAATTAGACTCAGCCATTGCTAAAGAACGATGTTTAAGTTTTTTTGCCTATGAAATTGCGAATGCGAGTTTTGCCTTAAGCTCCCAAGTTGATAAATTAAAAAAGTTATTGAGTTTAGGGTTTACGGTAAATCAAGATTACCAACACTGTAGCAGCCTTGAAGAGGTAGATCGCTATTACCAATCAAGATACCAAGAAAAAAAATTATTACCGTACTGGACGGATGGAGTGGTGATTAAAGTTAATAATCTTGAATTGCAAAAACAAATGGGATACACTGGAAAGGCTCCGCGCTTTGCAGTGGCGTATAAATTTCCTGCAGAGTTAGCAACAGCACAGATCAAAGATATTGTCTTTCAAGTTGGACGAACCGGCGTGATTACTCCGGTTGCGGAGCTGTCACCTACCGTGATTGCGGGCACAACAGTTTCCAGGGCAACGCTCCATAATCAAGATTATATCCAAAAGAAGGATGTACGCATTAATGATACCGTTACGATTCGCAAAGCTGGTGAAATAATACCTGAAGTGGTTGATGTGCTGATTGGCATGCGTACGGAGATGAGTGAGCCATTTATTTGGCCACAGGCTATTCCAGAATGCGGAGGAGATGGTAGCATTGAACGGATCCAAGGAAAATCTGCATGGCGCTGTGTCAATAGAAATTCATTCACCATTCAACTTAGGAAATTCACTCATTTTGCTAGCAAGTCAGCCTTTGATATAGAGGGGTGCGGGGTGAAAACGGTTAAACAATTTTTAGAACATGGCATCGTAAGTAGCTATGAAGATTTATTTACCCTGCAGATTGGCGATATCATACGACTAGAGGGCTGGAAAGAAAAATCAGCAGCGAATTTACTTGATGCAATTAAAGCTCGCAAGACTATTACACTATCAAGATTACTAGTTGCCATATCAATAGATGGAGTTGGCGAAGAGGTCGCTTTGTTGCTTTCTCGCCAATGTAAAGAGTTGCACGCCCTTCGTAAGGTTTCAAAAGAGGATTTAGAAAAAATTCATCAGATTGGGGCAGTGCTTGCCCATAATATCGTCGCATGGTTTTCTCATCCCCAGCATAACAAGGAGTTAGACGCGTTACTTACGCATATTACCATTGTCAAAGATGATGAGGTAGCTGGTGATTTACCCCTTGCAAACCATATCTATGTGATTACTGGAAGTTTTGATGACTATGACCGAGATGTTATAAAACGCAATGTAACTAAATTAGGCGCAAAAATAACCGAAACAGTTTCAAGTAAAACTACTGCTGTGTTTGTTGGTGATAATCCTGGGTCTAAATATGATAAAGCAGTAGCGCTTGGCATACCAATCAAAAATATCACAGATCTTAAATTATTATTTTCTATAAATGATAAAATGAAATCATGAAAAAATTATTATTACTCGTATTGGTATTTCAATCTAACCTTGCCCTTGCTGAGGGGTGGGAATATTTTGTTGGTGGCGGTTTTGTGACCAATACCCAATATTCTTTTGATCAGGGGGCGTCAAGCGGTAATGTATCTGATTATATTAATCAAAGTGTAAACTCCAAGGGCTATTCAATCATTAAACCAATTACTTCTAACCTTGCGCTGGTAGGTGGGTTTATGTATGTGTGGGAAGATGGCTTTCTTCTGGGTGGAGAAGCGCAATTATTTGGTTTTCAAGAGTTTAATGACACTTCCACGTTCTATGCGCCGAGTGATATATCTCGCTCAATCTTATCTCCTTTCCCATTTGAAGTAACAAAATCTATTGAACGAAATGTTACTAATATATCGTTAATCATTGGCTATGCTGAGGAAGAATCATTTAGAGTGTATGGTTTAATCGGGATGAACTCTGTTTCCCTAAGTGAATCATATACCTACCGTACAGAAGAGAAATACTATGATTATTTTAATACCTATTATGTAGATCGCACCGTTACACTATCAACTAGAAGTATTACAAGATCAGTGCCTACCATCGGGCTGGGTTTTACTGCTTTTCTTGGTGAAGAGGCCTCAATTAAGATTGAATATCAAAGTAATAGAAAAGTAGCATCGGACACATTACTTATCACGAGCTTTCAGTACGATTTTCGTTAATGGGTTACCCCGTAAAGGGTTGAAATAATATCTTTAGTATTAGGTGAAAGAGTCTTACCTTTGGATAGCGAAGCGACTAAACTTTTTAACTGGTGTTGATATTTTTCTGATAAAGTAGAAATAATCATTCCTTGTTTGAGAATTGCTGAAGCGACTTGTGGGTTTTGCGCATCAAGAGCGATGGCTTTGGCGATAATGGCTTGATACCCTACTTGGGTGTGAAAAATTTTAAAATTCGCATATTGAAAACCAGCGTATAAAGCATAGAGGCAGTTTGGGTTGGTTGCATCAAATGAAGGATGTTTTTCTAGGGAGTTAAAATCAACGCTCGGGTTAAAAGCTAATGAGGAGGTTTGTAAGCGCAACCATTTTTGCATCAAGAGTGGGTTAGCGCCAAATTGTTGTTCAAATTGACCAAAAGCGATTTTTCGCTCCATACGTTGCGGGGCACGGTTAAGTACTGCTAACGCAGCGAGCTGGTTGCTCATCGCATTGGATTCTTGAAATAACATCAGTGCTTTTTTAGCGGTAGTGTTGATATCTGCTCTCATCATAAAAGCAAGACAAGTCCCGGTGAGGGATCGTGATTTAATCGCTTGGGCGGAAAATTTCTTTGCTTTGATAGTTAGCGTAGCCTCATAGAGCTTTGAAAAAACTGACTCTAGATTTTTTGCAATATGCAGAAGAACTTCTTCTCGGGCATCATATAGTTGCAGAGGGTCAATAGATTGTTTAGCGCGCGTGAGTAGGGTAACTAAGTCAGTAGGTTGAAGTAAGTAAGCCACTAATCCCCATTGAGTTTTTTTAGCCATCGCTTCATGCACTAGTTCGCTAATCACTTTTTCTAACTCGGCTTGGTGAGCCCCATCTAAAAAAGCGTTTTGATAGAGGATTTGCATAGCGTCTCGCCTGACACATGGATCGCCTCTGGTGGCAAGTACTTGGAGCTCTTGAGCTGTGTACGGGTAGCTATAGCGTACTGGAGCAGAGAGCCCTTTAAAAAATGCCGGAATAATTGATTGGTTTTTTTTAATTGGAATTTTAATGACTTGTTTAGGTTTTGTTACTAAGGTAGTTACTTCTTTAAATAATGTACCATTGGCATACAAGGTAATCGCTACGGGAATAGGGAGTGGTTTTTGATGTTGCTCAATGGTTAGTTGATAGTACTTGGCATCTTTGGATTTTTGAGATTGAATTGAAACTTGTGGAGTACCAGGTGTTACATACCACTGAAGGAAAGACTGAACAGAAATGCCAGAACCCTTGGTCAGTGAGGCTAGAAATTGCTCAATGGTTACCGCTTTACCGTCACAGTCCTTAAAATATCGTTGCATGCCTTGGTTAAATTTTTTATCTCCGAGGTAGGTTTGAATCATTCTAATTATTTCCGCACCTTTCTCATAGACCGTAGCGGTGTAGAGATTATCAATTTCTTGGTATTGATCTGGACGCACTGCGTGAGCGAGTGGACTGGCGTCTTCATTAAATTGATAGCTTCGTAGCATTTCAACCTGCTCAATTCTTTCCGTTCCCACTGGCGCGACTTCTTCTGAAAATTGATTTTCCCGAAATACCGTAAGCCCTTCTTTTAAGCTCAACTGAAACCAATCTCTACAAGTAATGCGATTGCCAGTCCAGTTATGGAAGTACTCATGGGCTACCACAGTTTTAATTCTACTGATATCCGCATCGGAAGCGGTGAGCGCATCAGCTACTACGGTATTGGCATTAAAAATATTCAGCCCTTTATTTTCCATGGCGCCCATATTAAAATGACTTACCGCAACGATTTGAAAGAGCGCCAAATCGTATTTGCGCTTGTAGCGTTTTTCATCCCAGTCTATGGCTTGCTTCAGGGCAGTTATTGCAAAGGAAGTCATGGTAGCAAATCTATCTTCAGTGTACATATGAATGGCGATTTTTTTCCCTGAAGAGGTTTTATGGGAGATGACTTTTTTATTAAGATTGCCGGCGACCAAGGCAAAGAGGTAACAGGGTTTTGGATGGGGGTCATGCCAGACGACTTTTTGATACTTCTGATTTCCAATCAGGTGCTCTGTTGTGGAAATTAAGTTCCCATTTGATAATAAATTCTTATATAGAGCAATCGGTGCGCAGATGCTCGTCGTGAATATACTTAATACATCAGGTCTATCTGGATAGAAGGTGATGCGCCGGAATCCTTCCGCTTCGCATTGGGTGCAGAGCATATCTGATGAGCGGTATAGGCCCTTGAGGGAAAGATTTTTATCAGGATAAATTTTGGTGGTAATAATCAGCGAGAGTTTATTTTTAAATGTGTTAATCCATAACCCATCGGGCGTGAGGATACATTGATGTTTCATCAACATTGCTTTGGAAACCGGTGCAGAAGTTTTAAATGCGACGAGCTCTAGACCGTTTACTTTTAATTCAATCAGTTCAAGCTGCTCACCATTGAGAAAAATATAATCAGCCTTGGAGGTATTGGTAATGTGCATCATGGAAACTACCTTAGTTGATTCGGCTTCAATATAAAAACTTAAGGCAATTGATTCTATCTTCCAAGAATATGGTGTGTAAGCCTTAAGTAATGTTTTTTCCATGTGCATGGTATTATATGATATTACACAATTACTCATGAAACGGGATTACCAATTAAACCCTCAGCAATTATTGGTAGCATTAGAATTACAAAATCTGCAACCACATATTCTTGCTTGGACGAAAAAATCTAATACTATATTCACAAGAGTATTCTCTAGAATGTTTGCTCCACCCTCCTATCCGAATGGGTATTATCTTTATGGCGATGTCGGCAGAGGCAAAACTTCAGTAATTGATGATTACCTAAAAAATCAAACTATCCCTTATCTTAGGGAGCATTATTATGCGTTTATGCAAGGAGTGCATCAACGCCTAAGCGCACTGTCTGGAATTGAAAATCCAATCGCAGCTATGGTCAAACAACTCGCGGTTAAATACCAATTGATTTTTTTAGATGAGTTTTTGGTGTTAGATATTGCTGACGCTATGGTGCTCCGGCAGTTGCTCAGTGAGTTGGCCAGTCGTCGGGTCTTTGTAATAACCACCAGTAATATTGCCCCAGAATCTTTATATCGAGATGGGTTTCAACGAAAAAGTTTTTTACCAGCGATAGAGTTTATAAAAACAAAATATCAAGTAAGTGAATTAACTGGCGAAATTGATTATCGTAGTACTAATGTAGAAACCACAAAGTACTGGAGTTCATCTATGCTTGAACCATCAGTAGATGGGTGGTTTTATCTCGTGACCGGCGAGAGTGCTAGGGAAGAAATAATACATGTGCAGCAACGCTCCTTCAAGATCAGAGGAAAATCAAAAAATTACCTTATGGTGGATTTAGAAGTACTCTGTGGAGATCGTCGTTCTAGTGTGGATTATTTACTCCTCGCACAAAAGTATCAAGTTCTTATTTTACGCAATGTCCCACAGCAATGCTCAGATGACCTGGTGAGAAGATTAATCGTATTGGTTGATGTTTGGAGTGACTGTAATAAAATTGTATTATTAGTTGGCGCGATTGAGTTGCTACTCCAGTCCTCATCACTCAGTGAAGAAGGTAAGCGCATGTTGAGTAGATTAACTCAAATGCAGACCATGTATCACGCTACCACTCATCGCGCAATGGATAGCTTTTTCTAACTTCTTTTATTGAAACAGTAGCATGATTAGATTGATGACAGAGCGCAAGCATTGTGGCGTGGAGTGATGTGAAAGAAAGATATTGTTTGGTAAACATGATATTGTCAGAAGAATAAAATATATTAGAAGGTAGGTTTGATGTAGCTGTTTTGGTTTCTGTCAGTTGATCGGTTAGTGGTTCGGTTTTGTAGTGATTAAATAATTGTCGTAGCACTAATGTATTCAGCTGTGCCTTGGCGTTTAGGCTATATCCTGCAATGTGCGGTGTTGCGAATAGAGATTTAGTTATTATCTGAGTTGCGACATTCGGTTCGTTTTTATAGACATCGGTAATGTAATAATGATCTCTTGATGCGAGTAAAAAATTAATCGCTTGATCGGATAGTAATTCACTTCTTGCGGTATTAATGATTATCGTATTAGACTTACATTGTTCTAGAAAATCTTGGGTAATACTATTTCTACTCGGCCATGGCTCACTATCATGTAAACATGCCATTAATACTATTACATCAGATTTTATAACATCGGTTACAGTTGCCTGCAAATCTTTGTAGGGGTCGTAGAGAATTAATTCCAGTGCAAAGGGTGAAAGTAATTGGACTAAGGCACTTCCCGTATAACCTACTCCAATAATTCCAATAGTTTTTGGTTGAAGAGAAGTTATTTCTGCTGCTTGCAGCAACGCACTTAGCGCATATTGCCCAACCGCTCTGGCATTGGCTCCATGCGCATAATACAAAGTGATTCCGAGCTCTTGACAATCCTGTAAATCAATATGATCTATTCCACTCGTAACACTTGCTACTACCTTAATAGTACTGTGTTCTAATAAGGCTCGGTTAACCTGCAAGACACTTCTCACTACTAAGACTTC
Source organism: Candidatus Methylacidiphilales bacterium (assembly GCA_030054035.1). Lineage (NCBI taxonomy): Bacteria > Pseudomonadati > Verrucomicrobiota > Methylacidiphilae > Methylacidiphilales > Methylacidiphilales bacterium. The sequence goes on along the minus strand of JASGCS010000013.1, from coordinate 18,280 downwards.
AGGTCCGAGTAGTGAATCTGGTGATAGAGTATCAGAGTCGTAGAGTTCACATTCGCCGAGCTGGGTAAGGGTGGCGACAATACCTGGAATTTCTTTGTCAACAAGAATTCGCATGGGTATATCTTGTCTTAATTTGTATAATGTACATTAATGAGAGTGTCTATATTTATTATTGCGATTGGTTCTATTATATTGTCAAATCATGTGAGTGGAGTGCAATTACCAATACCAATAGGTTCGTATATGGGGTATAGACATTCGTTAGAGTTTATTGATATTAGCAATGTCCATGATGTGAAAGTGAATAGTCAAGCAGTCTCTACTAAAAAAATTGGCTCCCAATTTAAAATTAATGCGATTGGATTTGTGGTGGGTAATAATGCCATATATAAGGATTATTACTTAAATGCAGAAGGGGTGCTTGAGTTACCCTTAGGAAAACAATCTAATCATGCTTTCGGCACATGGAGTAACCATCCAGATAGTAAGATTTTTATTGATTATAAATTTAATTACCGGATACTTTTTAATTATAAGATAGGGTTCGTTTTTCCAGAAGCAACAATCTATGGAGCGCTTGGTTACGATATTTCAAACTTTCGCGTACAAAGCCATTTTCAATCACCTGATACTGCCAGCTGGAAAATAAATCGCACCTCGGATGTACTCCAGTCCCCGGTATTGGGTGGCGGAGTATTGATACCTATCGATACCAATTCATTTTGTACATTAGAAATACTTTCGATTAGGTATCGCACCAGAGCACTTCCAATCATTCAAATAAGTGGAAATACAAGCGTCATTAGTGTGATCACCCAAACTGCAACTAGATTTTCCTTATTTTTTAATTTTATTTTTTAAGCATTTTACATATATTTTTCTAAAGCTTTGACTTTTAGAATACACCCATGTCTATTGTAGTGTTAGCGAGTCGGGGCCTAAGAGGTATAGATGCTTTAGAAGTAATGATTGAGGTTAGCATAACCAGGGGTTTGCCGAGGATGCTCATTGTTGGTTTGGCGGAAACTTCAGTTCGTGAATCAGAACACCGTGTGCGCTCTGCAATTATTTCAAGTGGTTTTGATTTTCCTTTAGGTAGAATTGTGATCAATCTAGCACCTGCTGATATGCCGAAGCATACGAGCAGATACGATCTACCCATTGCATTAGCAATACTTATTGCCACGAGGCAAATCCAAAGCGTAGTTCCCCATCTTTCCTTTGAATGTGTGGGTGAGCTAAGCTTAAGTGGTTTACTTCGTGAAGTGATTGGGTTATTGCCAATTGCCCAAGCCTGTGCAAAAAAACAAAGAATATTTATTTGTCCTAAAGATGGAGCAAGTGAGGCATCGCGGATTAAATCACTCACGGTTAAACAGGCGACCAGCCTACAAGAAGTGGCAAAATATCTAAATGGCGACCTTGAACTTAATTCACCATCCATACTACCTACGCACATAGTCGCGCAAAGCGAAACTAATTATTTTCTTGTCAAAGGACAAAAAGTAGCTAAGCGAGCATTGCTAGTAGCAGCCAGTGGCGGGCATAACATGTTAATGGTAGGTTCTCCCGGTACAGGAAAGACTATGCTCGCACAGTCAATTGTGGGCTTGCTACCTCCATTGAGCGAGGCTGAGGCAATGGAAAGTGCAAGTATTTATTCGGTCGCACAGGGACATGGAACAACGATTAATTGGGGAGCCAGGCCATTTCGTGCTCCCCATCATAGTAGTTCAGTCTCAGCGTTGCTTGGTGGTGGGGTGATTCCTAAGCCTGGGGAAATTTCACTCTCTCATCATGGAGTTTTATTTCTTGATGAGTTAACTGAAATGAAACGCACCACATTAGAAAGTCTTCGCCAACCTATGGAAAGTGGAAAAGTATGTATTTCTCGGACTAAATATACTAGTGAGTTTCCGGCTCGTTGTATGGTGGTAGCCGCGATGAATCCATGTCACTGCGGCTATTACGGCGATGAAAAGCGATCTTGTGGAGGGTGTAATAAAGAATCAATCATATCATTTAGGAGGAAAATCTCAGGTCCAATTATAGATAGATTTGATATTCAAATAGAGTTGCCAAGAGAAAAGATTGATCTTTTTGATGAGCAAACGCAACGAGAGTCAGATGTCCGTCAAGCCATACAAAAGGCACGCGAAATACAAATTAACCGACAAGGTAAACTTAATGCATATTTGAGCAATAAAGAGCTGGTTGCCATGAGCGCGCTAGCACCGACCCAACAAAAATGCTACTCTCATATTATAGACTCGCTCCATCTTTCAGCTCGTGCTAGTGTACGACTGCTTCGCGTAGCCCTCACCGTGAACGATTTTGGTCAAAAAAAATCTATAGAGGAGGCGTCTTTATTTGAAGCGGCTTCTTATCGATCCCTCGATAGGCATGTATCTTAAGTACATTATTTTTTTATTTATTTTTTCTATTGGTATTGGTGCCGAACAAATCATACCAGCACCTCAATCTAATTATGAAATAAAAGAGCTTATTACAAAACTTTCCCGAACAATGCAAAAACGATTTGTCCTTGATAACGATATTCAAGGTTCCGTGACCATCCTTGGTGCATTGCCTGATAGTCCAAAAGAACTTTTTTCAACGATTGAATCAGCATTGGTAGATCGAAATATTGGAATTATTAATAACGGTAAATACTATGTCGTCACATCGCTTCAGAAAACCAGGGAACAGTTAACTTCAAACTCTCAAAGTAGTAATGTAGAAGTGATACCCTTATCATTTTTATCAGTGCAAGAAGCATTAGCAGCTTTAAAACCTCTCCTATCAACGCAAACTTTTATGGGAGGAGTTGCAAACAGAAATCAATTGATTATCGCCTCTTCGAGCCATCATGTGACACGAATTCGCTCGTTATTAGCTAAATTAGATGTTCCTGGGCAAGAGACCAAGATAATACAGATTAAACACAGAAGTGCAAGTGCTATTGTTGAAACTTTGAAACAATCGTCACACATTAAAAATCAAAATATTGCTATTGATGAGGTGTCTGGACAGAATGCCATAGTAGTAACTGCCCCACCAGCCACGCTACAATTACTTATCAAAGTAGTTCAATCTATTGATACCTTGCCGAAGCAAGTATTAATAGAAGCGATCATTGCCGAAATCCAAGAAGATCGTGCCAGGCAGATTGGTGGTCAATGGACCAGGCTACTCAAACAAGGTTCTGTGGCTATTAACAATAACTCCTTCACTGCGAATGGAAATAAAACCACACCGGTACTGTCTGTGCAATATGGATCACTTGGTGAAGATTTATTGGCGATACTTAACTTCTTAGAATCTGACCATACCAGTCATATTCTTTCCACGCCAAGTGTCATTACCGAAGATAATCAAGAAGCGCAGTTGATCGTTGGTCAAAATGTACCAATTATTACCGGTCAATATTCTCAAACCACTAACGCAAATACGCTTAACCCGTTTCAAACTATTGCCAGACAAGATATCGGTATATCACTAAAAGTAAAACCGCAGATACTAGAAGATTTTTCTGTTCGGTTAATCTTAGAACAAGAAGTATCTCATCTTGCCAATTCAACCGTAGCAAGTGATATTATTACTAATAAACGATTATTTAAAACTAGAATCGTAGCGAAAAGCGGAGAACTTATTATTTTAGGTGGTCTTCATGAACATGATACTAATAGCAGTGAAAATAAAATACCCGTTCTTGGCGATATTCCAATCATCGGGTCTCTATTTAAGGGTATCACTCAAGATGAGAGTAAAAGAACTTTGATGGTTTTTGTTAAACCGACCATTATTGAACACCCCGATTCAGTACCATCAGCGTTAGAAATATTAGAACAGGAAAATCCCAATCGTACCGATGAACCATAAGATAATCACAAAAATAATCTCTGCACAGAAACATGTTTATATGGTATCACCGATACCGATCTCTGCAATTCCAGACCTCGCAAGAGCAACACCACCATCTGCAGAACTGCATGTACTATCACCTAGCGATTACGAGCAACAGGTATCTGTTAACCAAGTTACCCATGATGCCAATGGGGTGGTTAACTTACAATTACCTACCACATTCCATATTCAAAAAGTATTTAATCAAATGGTAGTAGATGCGATAGCAAAAAATACTTCTGATATTCATATCACACCATTTCGTAGTACTGGTAAGGTAGTGTTACGCGTTGATGGTCAATTAGTCACTTTGCGCGAACTGCCAAAAACGCTAACCGTACAATTGGTGGTTAAAATAAAAATGCTGGCTAACTTAGATTTAGCCGAAACCAGATTACCACAAGATGGTAGATTGCAAGTTTCAATTTCAGATAAAAATATTGATATTAGAGTCTCTTGCATTCCGACCACGCTTGGAGAACGAGTGGTGCTTAGAATACTTCAGCGCTCTAATTTACCCAGCATTGATCAGTTGGGATTGGAATCTCAAGATTTGCAATCGTTACTCTCAATCGTTAATAAACCAGCTGGGCTAGTATTGATGATTGGACCGACCGGAAGTGGAAAAACTACTTCATTGTATGGTTGTCTTAAACATTTAATTAACTCGCAAAGATCGATTTTTACCATTGAGGACCCTATTGAGTACCATCTCGAAGGGATTTCTCAGACCCAAGTCCACCAAAAAATTGGATTAACCTTTGCCACTGGTTTGCGCGCGATATTGAGACAAGACCCAGATATTATTTTAATTGGTGAAATTAGAGATTCTGATACTGCAAAAATTGCAGTATCAGCTAGCCTAACTGGGCATCTGGTTTTAAGTACTATCCATGCGCAATCAGTGCGCGAGGCAATTCATAGATTGATAGATTTAGGTGTGCCAACTTCACTGATTTCAGGCGCGCTGCTTGCCTTAGTTGAACAACGTCTGTTTAGAACGCTTTGTCAAAATCATGAACCTGATAACTGCAAGGTCTGCAGTGCGACTGGATTTTATGGTAGAAAAGCAATGTTTTTTATTGCTAAAGTTACGGCCGCCGACCAAAAACTATTATGGCAGTACCAAAACCCTAACTCGACAGCCATGTTTAGTTGGGAAAACTCTCAAGAATCTCTAGTCAAAAAGTCAGGACGGTATATTACCCAAGGCGTAACCACCATAGCAGAGATTGAGCGCGTCATTTCATTAGAAGCATGAAACAATCTACCATCGCATCGTTTTATATTGACTTTGCTCATTCTTTGCAAGCCGGTTACAGCATCCAAGACTGTTTAGAGAACCATAGATCGGATCAACGACCTGCAGTGCAAATGTTGTATGCCCAAATCCAACAAGGCTTGTCTGAAGGCCATAGTATTATTGAAGCATTACAGACTATCCAAAGCATTAAACCAGTAGAAAAAATATTGATTGGTAGCAGTGAAGGAAGTGGACACCTCGCACAAGTTCTCTTAGCGCTAGGGTACATGAAACTGCAATTGGTCAAATTAAAACAAACCGCCATACTAAGCGCACTCTATCCAGCCTTAGTAGTCTGTATCTCTGTGGTTGCTATGGTTGTTCTAAAGTACTCGCTCAGCCCAGTGTTGCAAGCCACTGCACTACAAAACACGATTAATCTTGACACAGTAATAATAGTTGCGTTGATTAGTGTGCTTATCCTGACGGCATCACTGTATCTAGTCGTGATAAGAAATGATAGGTATAAAGATTATGTATATAAAACTATTTTAAAAATTCCGCTGATAAAAAATCTCTATCGTGCAGTGCTGGCGACACAGTATCTAACATTTTTATCTTGTATTTTAGAGCAACATGTAGCATTGTCTAGAGCATTGGGTATCGTAAGAACCATTATTCCAATCCAAGACATGAGGCATACCCTTGGACAATTTGAATTACATTTACAAGATGGAGCAACTCTGGCGCAAGCCTTTGCCCGAGTACATACCCAAGCGCAATTGTTACTCCATGTGCAAATCATTTCAATCGCTAATGCTTTTGAACGAGGTGATTATCATAAAACTATAGAACGATCCGCTACGATGCAAAGAGAATCTTTACTTATGACCATTGCGCTTACTAACGAACTCATTACCCCAATATTAATGTTACTCAGCGCAGGCTTGGTTTTGGGCATGGCGTATAGTTTGCTCGTGCCGTTATTGTCCACCCAATTGATACTATGAACGAATCAAGAGGATTTACCATGCTTGAATTAGTTGTCGTGATGGTGGTGGTTTCATTATTAGCAGGCGCTATTGTTCCTAATTTACTCAAGCGACCAGCGCAAGCGAGACAAGTTGCCATCGATCAAGATTTTCAATCGTTACAATTAGTCATCTCGTTATTTGCATTAGATAACGGGTTTCTTCCTCCGCAATCAACCGGCTTGCGCTCTCTAAACGCATACCTTCAACGAATACCGAAAGATCCTTGGGGTAGAGAATATCTCTATGAAATGGTTAGCGCAGATGACTATCGCATTTGCACCCTAGGTGCGGATGGAGTGGTGGGTGGCGAAGGTGAAAGCATAGATCGCTGTTTGGAGTAAGCCATGATGTTAGAATCAATTATCGCAGTTATCATCACAGCAATTTTTTTTAAGCAGTTTTCATTGCATACTAATACGATTCTCGAACTACAAAAACAGTATGAACATCGTACCGTAGCTGAATTACTCCTGCATGATGAAATTGCTCGGTATCATGCAGAAGGAAATTTGATTCATCGCACAATCCAACTCGTAGGCAAAGATTTTTCTATCATCTATATAGTTGAAAAAAATAAAGTCATCTTACGAATAGCTACTGACTCATTTCATGTCCAGCAAGAACTACCGTAATCTAGGATTTACCTTATTGGAAGTGCTGATTGCCATAACCATATCTGCCGTATTGTTAATTGCTGTGACCCGATCTGCGCTAGTGCTCAGTCAATTTAATCGGCAACTCTTGTATCGTAATGAACAATTACAGTCATTATTAAATTTTGCCATTGCGATAAAAAAAGATGGAGTTTGTCTGTCTAGCCAAGGTTCATACGCCTATCTCACCGAGCATGAGCTACTTATTTCCTGCCATAATACAAAACCAGTGCGCTATCAATGGAACAACAAAACGCTATTAAAAAATAATACTGTAATACTACATTCACCAGAGCCCTTAGCTATTACATTAATCCCTCCTCGCTACAGAGCAAATAAAGTCTACCTATTTAGCCTTACTAATCAAACCATATCGTTTAGATTTATTTTAAAAAATGTAACCCTTGCGCTATGAGGCAAAAAGGGTTTATAACTATCGTGCTCTTTGTTCTGATTAGTTATGAATGTATTCTTATTGCGCAGTGTTATAACACGCTGAATCTTACTAGTAATGTACTTACCATTGCAAAAACCCGCAGGCAGTAATGATTGGAATAATCACCATTCATAAAAATTGCTTTAGCGACAACGCGAGAAATTACACTCCTATGATTGTAGTGCTTGCCATTGAACATCCAAGTATTCATTGGAAAAAAATCTTCGGTTATATGCATATAACTAAAGGCAGCCATCTCGTCAATCGGATTATTAAATCTCTACGAAAAAGAAATAAATTTGTCATTGTAACTCTCCCACTCTCACTTCGGTTACCAAAAACAAATCAAACCGTGATCTATCCTTCTTATTCACCATTATGGCATCATTATCGTAAGGGTAACCATGGAGGGAGTTTAACTAGTCAAATATTGCCACACCTATCTAATCATGTCAAGACAACCACTCAGGTCAGGTCCGAGTATACCTATCTCATAACTAGGGTAGTATTGATCCTGTTGATACTGGTCTTTGTAATTGCTACATACCTGTTCAATAAAAATGACAATAAGTATCAACCAGTTTCAATTCATAAAAATTATCAAGTTAATCAATTTCAAATTATATCCGTACTCTTTAATACCCTTAACACTATTCCTCACTATCAACTCCATACGATTACTATTATCCAAGCTCTATCTCAAGTCTCTATTGATGTAACTATCAGTAATCCAGAAGATAAAGTTTTATTTATTTCCACATTGGCTCATCAATGTGGCTGTGAAATAGATCATTCGCACAATAATTACTTACTGACATTGCCTAAAACCACCCAAAGGCATCATGGCGCATCTAATCATATTGCTACTGTGATTACTACAGATTCAAATCAAGTAACTAGCATTATTAATCAGCACACTTGTTTTGTGCCATATCTAACCATCGCTTTTTTACCAGCCCATGATTGGATAACCGTAGAGTCATTGCATGAAACCTGTAATTAGGTTTATAATTATGTCATGCCAATCTCTAGATCTAAGCTAATCAATAAAGGATTTACCATCCTAGAATTGCTCATCGTCGTAGTCATACTATCAATTTTGGCCGCGTATGTCGGTCCAAAATACTTTAAAGGGCTGGAAAAATCTAAAGTTGGAACCGCAAAATCGCAAATGCAAAGTATTGCCAAGGCTTTAGATCTATACCGATTAGATGTTGGTCAGTACCCTACCACTTCACAGGGGCTGATTGGATTAGTGCAAAACCCTCAAGAGGAAAAATGGAAGGGGCCTTATTTGGAAAAAGACCTACCCATGGACCCTTGGGGTAACCAGTATCGCTATGCGCAACCAAGCCTTAAAAATACCAGTAATGAGTTTGATCTTTATAGTTATGGAGGAGATGGCAAAGAAGGTGGAGATAAAGATAATGCTGATATCTGGTACTAGCCATGAGTTTTCATTATTAACTTTTCATCGTGAAATAATCCCATTATTGAAGTCAGGCATGTCAATCTCGCATGCCTTAGCGGTACTAGCTGGGCAAGAAAAAAATTCATCCTCTCATTGTTATCGGCCAATCATAGATAAGATCTATGAGGGGTATAGTTTTCCTGCAGCCTTAGCCAAGACCTATGATTTACCAGTCCTCTATCGTGCGATGATAAAATCCGTAGATGGTTCGGGAAGTTTAATCCCTATGCTAGAGCGCTACTTACAGTATCAAGAACAATCTGATGAAATTAAACAACAAATAATATCTGCGTTACTCTATCCGGTATTTTTAATGGGTTTCGGTTTTATTATCATTATCTTTTTACTTTTTGTTATTATTCCAAGATTTTCAGCAGTGTATACCATTGGAGGAGGGGAACCGCCTTTTCTAACTCACCTCGTGCTCAGCTGGGGTAATTTTGTCAATAGCCATCCCATGTGGTTTATGCTGGGATTATTCGGTATTGCTGTATTGGCTTATCGGCTTTACCAAACTGGCGTATTTAAAAAATTAGCGTTGCGAGTGTTGTTTGGCGTTCCACTGTTTAGAAAACGCTATGAGTTATTTTGGAAAACCAGATGGCTACGAGGGGTAGGTTTATTGACTACCTCAGGTATCACAATACATAAAGCACTTGTGCTCTCCTCTTCAATAGTTGAAGAAAGCCAAGAAAAGGTCTTAACAGAAATAATTCAATCAGTTCATAATGGTGATGGATTTTATCAATCACTAGATAGATATCACTGGCTTGATAGTGTTTCATTGTCAATGATTAGGGTGGGGGAAAATAGTGGTGACCTAGGTGGCATGCTCGAAAAAGTCGCAGAACAAAAAGAAAAAGAACTAACCATTGAAATTCGAAGATTTCTTAAAATTATCGAGCCAAGTATCATGGTCGTTACTGGTACAATAATAGGCGTATTAGTACTACTTCTCTACTTACCAATTTTTGATATTGCCAGTTCAATATGAAATCGCTAATCTCAACCACATCAAGGATATTGCATGAAGTTTCTAGTCCGAGTGAAGCGTTGGATTACCAGCAACTCAGTGTTAACTATCAAGTCATATCATTTGGAGAATGCGCTAGAAATCATATTATTCCTATTTTAGTTGGAACGGATCAAGCAACAGTTATCCTTTCACAAAAAACTAATCAAAACAGTATTTCTCTTGTCGCAATTCGCTTGGCTTTGAAGGGAATCATCGTAACTAAACTTCACTGTATTTCAAGCGAGCAATTTGAACAGATCCTCAAGCATGAAGAAAAAAGAATGAGTGCTTTAGGGTTGCTCAAAGATGAACCTACTAGCCTCGCGCTTGAGAGCGAAGAAATGGTTAGTGTAATTTCAGCATCATCAATATCTTTAGAAGAGAGCGATTCTGTGCAGTTTGTTAATGCATTACTGTATGAAGCATACAAAACTAAAGCAAGCGACATTCATTTAGAACGATCGCGCTCTTCATTAGGAATTAGATTTAGACTGGATGGAGTGATGGTGCAGATGAGAAGCGTATCAGATATTGCGCTTGCAGAAAAAATCCTCTCAAGGGTAAAAGTTATGGCTGATTTAGATATTGCTGAAAGACGGGTTCCTCAGGATGGTAGATTTAGAGTTTCTATTGATAGCCGCGCCATAGATTTTAGAGTTTCTTGTATGCCAAATCTTTTTGGAGAGGATGCTGTACTTCGTTTGTTGGACCGTCAACAAATCACGACGCACAATAACCAATTGCATTTATCTGATTTAGGCTTTATGGAAGAGCAACAAAAGCAAATATTTGAACTTGCGAAAAAACCCTACGGAATGCTATTAGTAACTGGCCCAACTGGCTCAGGTAAAACCACTACGCTCTATGCATTATTAAATGCCATTGCCAAGCCAACCATTAAAACGATTACGATTGAAGATCCCATAGAGTACCAATTAACTGGAGTGCTTCAGATTCCGGTTAATGAAAAAAAAGGCCTCACCTTTGCTAAGGGATTGCGTTCAATCTTGAGACATGATCCTGACACTATAATGGTTGGTGAAATTAGAGACGCTGAGACTGCTCAAATTGCTGTGCAATCAGCCTTAACTGGTCACTTAGTGTTGAGTAGCATCCATGCTAATAATGTCTTTGATGTGCTCGGCAGACTAAATCATATGGGTATTGAAAGTTTTACTCTCGCTTCGTCTATCAATGGTGTCATCTCACAGAGATTGCTCAGAAAATTATGTAAGACTTGTAAGGATATTAAGCGAGGCTGTGAAGATTGTCAATTCACCGGTTACAAAGGTAGAATCGCAGTTGCAGAAATTTGTATTTTTACTGATGCAATAAAAACCCTAGTCCATAATCGAGCGGATAAATCAGCTATAGAAAAAGTAGCTAAAAAACATGGGTATCGGTCAATGCTACAAATTACCAAACAAGTAGTTAAACGAGGTATTACCACGATTGAAGAAGTGGAAAGGGTGGTGGGTGCATGAATTCTCACCAATCAATTATTATTTATTGTAGTACCACAACGGCTTGGGTGATACCTTCAATCGGTACCGCACAAGAATACCAGTCTTGGAGCGTTCTTCCTACACCGGAAGTAATCATTGCGGTATGCGAAAAAATTATCCAAGACAATCCTAACGAGACGACCTATAGATTGATTTGCGCCCCTCCACTCATCGCGCAATATGGGTATCATTTTGAAAAATCAGTTGAATTAAAAACTATTATTAATGATTTTAAGCAAAGTGGTTTTTTATGCGAACGAGAACGAGATATTGTTACTTTAAAAGATCCCCAGCAAAGCTATTTAGCCACCTATGGAATACCGAGTGAGCTGCAAAATGCCATACAAAATAAATTAATCGGAGTGCAAAGTTTGTTGCCACTGGCTCAAGTGTTGCTCAATGTTGTTCAGAAAACCCAACCAACCAATCATCCATTCGGCTTGTTGGTGCGCACCCAGTATGCCGATTGGTATTACCTTTGTGTCCATGAAGTTGCCATTCCATTTCACCCTCCAATATTACCCGCTCAAAGATCTTCACTTGATTGGCCAACCATTCTCGGGCAAACCGAATGTGCACAAGATGTACCAATTATTACCTTTGAAGAAAATAGTAGCGAAACATTACAATCCCTCCATTCACTCATTCAGAATCCATTAACATCTTTGGCAGTGTATGGAGACGCGTTGCAAAAATATGCAAAGAGATCTACTCGTGAGATTGTGCTTGCGGCAATAAGTTTAGTGCTTTCAGTCAGTGTGCTTACCTTTAGTGCAACCGCACTTCAAAATGAAACAGTACCTACCACCATGACCATCCCAGTTGAAAAAATTAATGAGTATAACACTATTGCTCGTGCACTCAATATTTCTTTTGTTGATATGTTAGACGCTGTAGACCCACCCAAGCAATTAGAATTATCTCTGGTAAGTCTGCAAGTGCTCAATGTCCGATCTGATACTTTGCGTCCAACCATACGACTCGCTTTCTTTTGTAAAAATATAAACACCATGTCGAGATACCTGACCTATTTATATGAACAAAAAGATTTGACTAATAGTAAATTAATTAGCAACCAAAAAGTCTCTAAGGACTCTTTACGAGGATTAGAATTCATTGTTGAAACTACATGGCATGGAAACAATTAATTTTATTCAGTATTATCTAGAGAGATTCTGGCGCAACTATGGAATCGGTGGTATGCTTTTTGCTCTCTCTGGCATTATCTTAACTATATCTGTTGCGATCTGGATTCTCAAGGGGGGTGGGTACTTGTACCAAACCTACCAATCATCTCAAGTAGCTCCCCCAAAAACTATTGAAGATATTAATACTGAGCGAATCTCTTACTTTGAGTCGCTCTTGCCTCGCTATGATCAAACCCCTATTCAATTAGAACGAGTTGAACAATTATCAAAAAAGAACCAATTAATTATTCTCTCAAGTGAGTACTATGCCTCAGATCGAAAAGGTAGCTACTATTCATCACTCATTATATCTATGACCTTACGGGGAAGTTCCAAGCAACTACATAATTTTATTAACCAATTTTTAATTAAAACTCCATACGCCTCAATTCGAACTGTGCAGTTTAGAAAAAAAAGCGTCAGGGGTGACTCCATTGAGGCGATCATCGAATATGAACTCTTTTACAAAGCTTAATATTCCCATAACTAAAAAAAGAGTCTATATGTATAGCCTACTATGTATCATAGCAACTGGACTGCTTTATTTTGCACCAGATGAAGAGCAAGTAGGACTTTCGCAAAAAAGCCATAGCGTTGAAGCGATTGAGTTAACTAGTAGAGTTAAGCAATCTACTGTGACAGGTCTGTTTAGTAGAAAGTTAAACCAAGAATATGTCTACCGAGCACCATCGCCACCACCACCCGTTGTCGTAGAAGTAAAAAACCCATTTGATTCTCTTACTGTAAAATATCAGGGTAAATATCGTGAAGGATTAGTATTAATTGCCTATATATTATTTAACGGAACCTCTCAAGAGGTTTCAATAGGAACAGGGATAGGTAGTAACTTTGTTGTAGAAAACATTACAGACGCATTTATCACTATTAAAAGCAATGAAACTGGCGAATCAAGAAATTATAATTATGAACCGTATTAGTAATTCCATCATGCTATTTTGTATTACTGCATTAGTTAGTTCGTGTAGTGGGTATTATGCCTATCAGCGTGCTCAGGAGCAGTATCGTGATGGTAATTTTCAAGAAGCATATGCTTCTGTTGAAGAAGCTAAAAAACATGACCCTGAAAATGTCCAGTATCGGGTTAGCTCAACGATTATTAAAAATTCCACCTCATTAGATTTTCAAAATAAAATTAAAGAAAGATTAAACCTTAAAGACTATGTTGAAGCAGATCGGCTCATTGCTCAGGGCTTACAATTCAATCCTAATGATGACGCGTTACTACTGCTTAAAAAACAAACCATCAATGAAAGATCCGCACAGCAGTACTTAGCCCAAGCGACTAATTTATTTCAGTCTAAAGGTATTGAAGCCTCTTCAGAAATTCTTGCCTTAGTCAAAAAAATTCTAGATTTGCAACCATCGTTAGATCAAGCCATATTACTTCGTAATCAAGTTCAGGATGCCAAGCAGAGGGCGTCAGATCCCGATTCTATACTCGCGCAACTCCTCAATACCCCAGTAACGATGACTGTGGATAATTTACCTATCAGAAATATACTTTCTAAAATAGCTACTCAATTATCACTGAACATTTACTATGATAAAGATTTAAGGGAAAGTCCCCTCACTCCATTTTCTGTCAAAGACTTGCCTGCGAAAAGTGCCTTGACTTTACTCCTTACTGCCAATGGGCTTTCATACCAGCCCCTTAATGCTAATTCAATTATTATTTATCAAAACAATCCTACCAAACATAAACAATACCAAAGATCAATGATTCGCGCCTTTTATTTGAATTATGCCGAAGCCAATCTCGTCGCTGGCTATCTCAGATCCTTACTGCGCGTTAATGATGTAGTGGTTGATGTGAGATTAAATATGGTCGTGCTAAGAGACTCCATCCAAGTTATTCGGATTGCTGACAAACTAATTGAACTTCTAGACATTGCTGATCCTGAAGTGTTGTTAGAGGTTGAGATATTAGAAGTAAAAAAACAAAGCATTTTAAACCTCGGTATCCAATGGCCAACTCAAATTGGATTGACTCCAATGCTGAGAGGTGGAGCGCCACTAACCTTAAATAATATAGATGGGATTGGGGCTAAAGATTTGCGTGTGGGTTTATCAACATCAGCAATTAATTTTCTAAAACAAGATTCAGACACTAACATACTTTCTAATCCAAAAATTAGAGTAATTAATAACGAAAAAGCTAAAATTCTCATTGGTGATAAAGTTCCAGTAATCACTACTACAGTCAATCCAACTGGAGGAAGTGTTTCTGAGAGTGTTAGTTATCTCGATGTCGGTCTTAAGTTAGAAGTAAAACCTACCATTCAACAAAATGCTGATGTGGAAATTGTTATTTCTCTAGAAGTGTCAAGTATTGTCAAACAAATTACTAGTGCAAATGGTACGAGTTCTTATCAGATCGGTACCAGAGATGCCAGCACTACTTTACGGCTTAAAAATAATGAAACAGAAATATTAGCTGGGCTGATCAGTGATCAAGAAATATCCAATGCTAATAAAATACCAGGTTTCGGGGACATACCAATTCTCGGCAGACTCTTTGGCTCAAATAATAATGACAAAACTAGAACAGAAATTGTCCTTTCTATTACCCCTAGAATACTCCGTGCTATTGATAGAAAAACTTTACTCGATACTCAATTCCCCACTGGAACTGATAACGATTTAAGTGCCTTTGAATCATATTTAGATTCACTTATTCTCAGTAAATGAAACAGGGAGGTTTTACCTTCATTGAGCTAATGGTCACCCTTGCAATCCTTGCGCTCCTTGCAACAATTGCTTATCCCACCCTAGCGCTTAAACTTAAACGACAAAAAGAACAAGAATTAAAAAATGCTATACATCGTATTCAACAAGCCATAGACCTCTACCGCACCACATGCAAAGCAAATCTCATAGACGCAGATCCACAGCTACAATGCAACCCCCCAACCCTTACCTCGCTCACAGAAGGAATAGCTCACAAAAGTGAATTAAATGTCAAATACTATTTCATCAGTGCAATACCTACCGACCCCTTTACCAAAACAGACACTAAAGATACTAACTATGGATGGAATATCAAAGCATTTGTCAAACAAGCAGACTCATCTAAAGGCGTGATAGGTGTATCAAGCAAATCAGAAGCCATAGGTACTAATGGCATTCCCTATTCACAGTGGTGATTCAAATTATAATTCTATCAAAATCATATTTAATTATTATATTTTGATTAATTAAATATAAAACATAATAATCATTAATAAAACATTGTATTTCTAATTATGACATATAAATATGATTATAAGTGAAAAATATAATTATAATATAGTATATAATTATTAATATGAAACTTATGCCACTCATCTTTTCATTCGTAGTACTATCTCCAATTACCTATGCCGAGCAAGACTGGCTAACCAATCCTCCCAACGATCCCACCAATACTATCATCTATGGCGTAGGGCAAGCAAAGATAACTTCAGATATTGCAAAAGCTCGTGATAACGCCACCAAGAATGCCATCGCATCTCTGGTATCACAACTAAAACAAAAGATAACTTGCAAACAACAAATCAAAGACAAAGTTGAAGAACAAAACAATGTTGCAACTGCAGAAAGTAAATACACACAACAATGTTTATTTACTTCAGATATACCCAGCATCCCTAATATCAAGACACTAGAAACGAGCAAGGATACCTACAACTATTATGTTCTCGTAAGCTTAGATATCCCTGAGCTACAAGAACAACTGCTCAATCAGATTACTCAAACACTGAGTCCCTACCAGCCTCTACTATCAATAATCCAAGCCGAACAGGTGCAGCAACTCGCACGATTACCTCTAGCCAGGTTAGTAGCCATAAACAAAACACTATCACATGAATCTATCACCAATGCACTAGCACTCCTTCAATTACTCCCAAACTCAACCTATCCACCCATTGCGCAATACCTACAAATCATAAATCAAGCAATCATGAAACAAAGAGCAAATATTTCATTTACCATTCAACAAACAGATGGATTGCTCACTAAAGCTGATATTATTCAAGCTATAGCTCAAGCAGGATTTTCAACCAATCAATCACCAACCGCTATACCTATCACATCTTCATCCCAATTCAATTGCACTTCTCAAGCACTACAACAAAAAACAATCTATAAATGCCAACTCCAATACCACCTCACCATTGGACAAACATCAGAACAAAAAACCTATGCCAATACCATCACACTACCTTTAAGTTTTACTAAGCAAACAACACTACTGTTCAGCAAGCAACTCATTTCAATTTACCAAGAAAACTTTAATGACTACATAGATAACTACTAATGCGAGAATTTAATTAACAAACATGAATAACTACATCACTCTTATCTGTATCCGCAGCGTAGTTAGAATTGCCGCTATCCTACTCTGTCTCATCCCTACAATCATATTTGCAGAATTTGATGATGACACTAACTCACAATCATATGCCAATGCAGAGCTATGGACTGATGCCAATGCACTTTGGATTACTTATTCCCCCATCAATCAACTTCCTGAATATTCAGGCTTCGGCGGCTCACCCTCCCTCCAAGGCAACCTCGCCTTAATCGGTGCTTCTAGGCAAAATCAAAACGGCAAATCCTTTGTAGGCAATGCCTTCATCTACAATATTAAAACCGGTGAATGGCTTGACCTCAGCAAAACCCCTAACTCCCCCATCAATCAACTTCCTAAAGGTTCAGGCTTCGGCCGCTCACCCTCCCTCCAAGGCAACCTCGCCTTAATTGGCGCTTCTGGGAATGCCTTCATCTACAATATTAAAACCGGTGAATGGCTTGACCTCAGCAAAACCCCTAACTCCCCCATCAATCAACTTCCTAAAGGTTCAGGCTTCGGCCGCTCACCCTCCCTCCAAGGCAACCTCGCCTTAATCGCTGCTCCTTGGCAAAATCAAAACGGCAACTCCGCTGTAGGCAACGCCTTCATCTACAATATTAAAACAGGTGAATGGCTTGACCTCAGCAAAACCCCTAACTCCCCCATCAATCAACTTCCTAAAGATTCAGGCTTCGGCGGCGGAACCTCCCTCCAAGGCAACCTCGCCTTAATCGCTGCTTCTGGGCAAGATCAAAACGGCAAATCCAATGTAGGCAACGCCTTCATCTACAATATTAAAACCGGTGAATGGCTTGACCTCAGCAAAACCCCAAACTCCCCCATCAATCAACTTTCTGCAACTTCACACTTCGGCGGCGGAACCTCCCTCCAAGGCAACCTCGCCTTAATCGGTGCTTCTAGGCAAAATCAAAACGGCAAATACTATGTAGGCAACGCCTTCATCTACAATATTAAAACAGGTGAATGGCTTGACCTCAGCAAAACCCCAAACTCCCCCATCAATCAACTTCCTGAAGTTTCATACTTCGGCAACTCCACCTCCCTCCAAGGCAACCTCGCCTTAATCGGTGCTAATTCGCAAAATCAAAACGGCAAATACTATGTAGGCAACGCCTTCATCTACAATATTAAAACAGGTGAATGGCTTGACCTCAGCAAAACCCCTAACTCCCCCATCAATCAACTTCCTAAAGGTTCAGGCTTCGGCGTCGGAACCTCCCTCCAAGGCAACCTCGCCTTAATTGGCGCTTCTGGGCAAGATCAAAACGGCAAACACGATGTAGGCAATGCCTTCATCTACAATATTAAAACAGGTGAATGGCTTGACTTAAGCATTGGTAATGTTTCACCAAGAAATTCAATTAATCTACTTGAAGAAGAATCACCAACTGACACCACCCCCTTCTTTAACCCCGTTGTTAGTCAAGTCTTTGGTGAGCTTCCTTCCTGGTACCT
>JASGCS010000012.1:7296-41513 GCA_030054035.1 Candidatus Methylacidiphilales bacterium | reverse complement strand
CGTTATGGTATCTTTGGCAGCTAATGCGACATTGCCACTGCTTGCTATGGTGCCAATGGTGAGATTACTGCAGTGGTTTTACATTACAAGACGAAGTTATATTTAATCATGATACTATCGGTATTTCCTTCACAGAAAAATTTATCTTTACCACCACAATTATTTAACTCTTTCTTTGAGGCACCTAATACATAATCAATGCTTACTGAATCACCATTATCTAGTTTTATATTAAATACAATCGCATAGTCATTTGTTTTCTCTGCTAAGCCATCTTTGAAATTAGTTATAGTTTTGGTAGAGTCTTTTGATTCTGTTTTAGATAATGAAAAAGATTGATACTGCAAACGAAATAGTAAATCAAATTCATCAGATAGCCTACCGCCTAAAATAAGGTGTAACTGAAATCCACGGTTATCAATTCCTGAAATATCACCTGCTTCAAAGGATTTTGAAGGGGCACCTTTGCTGGGATAAGTAATACCGTCTGTCGGATTTTTGTAAAAGTAATTGATTGATAGTGTATAGGTTGATTTAAAATTTGTGTATGAAGCACCTGCGCCTATAATAAAATCATTGTCAAAATAAAATAAATAGTCAGCTTGAAATTGGTAGCCAAAATTCGTATCTAATGTGTGAGTATAATTAATTCCGTCATATTGTTCATTGTTAACATAAGTATAATATTTTCCATACGATGCGTAATTTGTTTCTTTCGATTTAATCGTATTGCCAAAACCACCACCAATTCCAATACTCCACACCCCCTCACCATCTTCGCAAATTGCTAGAGTGCTAAATCCGAGAGTTAGTATTGTCAAAATCAATAATTGATTTAATTTATAACTGATAAGTTTTGTAGCCATACAATCTCCTGTTTTATATGTATTTTAATCTTATTAGTGTTTATTTTTGGCATGCTCTATGGATTTATTAAAATGACACATTGGTGATAATGTTGAATACGCTGGTGTTTGTTATTCTGTCTGTGATGTTGGGGGAGTGGTTGATGATTTCAGAATAGGATATGTCCATGCTAAAAATACCTCCTAGAAATCGTACGCCTAGGGTAAATCCTGTTAGTGTTTCTTGTTGGGTTTGGTATATGCCTTGTTTTGGTATGAGTCCAAAGTCAAGTGAAGTGTAGTATTCTGCTATGCCGATTATTTGTGTAGTATCGGGGTCTTGGAAAGGTTGTTGTCTAAATGAGAGGTCGTTGCGCATAAGCATTCCACTATTGCCAAATAGTACTGATTCACGGATACCTCTTACAGTTGAGTAACTTCCATAGCCTACTTGTTCTGAACCGAAGAGAAGGTCTGGTGAATACTGTGCAGTAAATTGCCAGTTGAATGTACTGGTGATATCATCAATGGGAAAAGTAGTTGCGGAGTTTAATACTATTGAAATACTTTTGAATTGTGATTTAGGGGAATATTGATCTGATTCATCTTTATTGGCGTTGAATAATGGAAGCCCTTGGTTATAGCTAATTGAGGTTATGAATTGACCGGTGGAAAGATAAAGTGTGTGATAAAGTTCTAGTGAAGCAGTGGTTATCGTACGGCTTGAAGTATCTAGCTTATAACTAAATATATAGTTCTCTGATTTTTTCCAAGTTAGGTTGGCAGATAGTTTTAGAATAGAGGTTTGATCTCTTTGCGCTACCACAGAGACGCCCAGTTTATTGTTGCGAGAATTGCCAGATGAGATAATGGTTTCAAAACTACCTTGCACTGTGGTGGAGTAAGTACTGAGCGAAGTGCTAAAATCAAATAACCAGTACCCATAGGGAAAAGAAGTAGTGATTGAGATGTATTCGCTATATTGATCTTTAGAAAAAAACAATGGATGGTTGATTGAGGTGCGTTGATAAGAGAGCCCCCACGCATCATTGTGACCATAGAGATCGTCAAAATTGAGGGTTAATCGTATTTGATTTCTTCCGGTTGTATCAGAACCTAAATTGTCACTTGTGACCACACCATGAAAAAAATCTGATTGGTTTCTCAGTACCGCTAGTTTGGTTGATCCAGTCTTGTCACCTGCGATTAAATTAATTTTAGCATGGTTAGACGATAGTCTGTTAATTTGATCTAGCCCTTGCTCAATATCGCGCAGATTTAGTATTTGTCCGATTAAATTCGGAAATGCAGAATCAATTTGACTTTGGTGTTTATCAACTTGATTATCAATGATAATTTGTTCTAAGAAACCTTCTAGTACGATAATTTCAAGAATACTATCGGTTAAATCTTGTTCTGGCAACAGTGCTCGTGAGGTAACATATCCTTTTTCTATGTATAGGTAAGTAATCTTTTTAAGAATAGTGTTTAGTTCATCGACACCAAGACAAGTGCCTTGATATGGTTCTATGATCGTTATTACATCATCTGTATCTAGTAATGTTATTCCTTTGATATTGATGGTTGAGATTTGTCTGCAGGCATCTTCAAGTTTGCCAGTGGAAGGTAGGATAGGTTTGGCACTTTTGATAGGGGGGTTATTCTCACTCTTTTTCTTTTCTATGTCCCTTTGCCTTTCTTGTGCAGTTTTATCTCGTAGAATTTGTTCTGATTGCTTTGTTGCTTGAGAATTTTGATTTTTAGTTGGCTCTTGTGCTATTGCATGTTGGAAGCAGCCTGTGGATAAAAAAATCAAAAGTAAGCCGTAGTATTTATTCATTATGAATTATCAAAATGTTATTAAGTATAGCATGATACCATGCTTGGTATTTAGGTTAAAATAGGTTTCTTAATGTATAAAAGTTTGTTAGTGTTGGTGTGTAGTTTGATGTCATTGGTGGCAGTGGCAGAGGATGAGGAATCTCGTGGTTTGCTCGTTGGAGTACGGAGTATTGAATATGTTCCTAGGAATACATTTAATGGGATTTATTTAGGTATGTCATTCAGTAATACAGCAGATGTATCTTACATTAATAAGGCTGTGGAAAATTATGCAGATTCTGTTGTTTCTTTTTCTACAAAAGATCTCAAAGTTACTAATGATAAAATTATTAATCGTTCGCGGTGGGGTTCTCAAAGTTTTGAAGTCGGTTATTTGAAACCTGTTGGAGCTGATAGATTTATTGGTGGAGGCGGTCTTGAAATTGGTAGGCGAACTATCTTAAAGTCATCGCATAGAGTTGTGGTTTCTTCTGTTGCTATTGTTGGGCAATTCGGATATAGGGATGAGCGTGGCTTAGGTGTATTAGTATCTGTAAGTCTAGGTAAAGCTAATAGTTCAAAAACTAATGGGTCACTTTTCTTCACTGAGTTAGGAATAGGACCTGTTGTCCCTCTAAAAGAATATGGTGAGTTTGTGTTCAGAGCTGTTACGCCTGTTCAATGTGAAGTGAGGGATTTTAGTTGCTCTTCACTTAATAGATTGAAATTTGATTTTATCTTTTATATCGATTAAATATTAAAGTACCAACCATGGTCTAGTTGAGTAACTTGGGAGTTATAAGATTTACATTCTTGTGTTTTTATCTTATGATAGATAGAATGAAAAGATTCCCCAAGCATAGATTCTAATAAAGTTGATTTGGAGAAATGATCAAGGGCTTCCTGCCATTGGAAGGAAAGAGTCGGACATGAAGCGTCATCATAGGCGTTGCCTTTTTGTTCTGGAGGAAGTTGAAGTTTAAGTTGAATGCCTTGATACATGCAAGCTAGAGTTGCCGCTAATGTAATATAAGGATTAGCATCGGCTCCGCAAATTCTATGTTCAAGATGTCTTGACTGTGATGATCCAGTGGGTATTCGTACAGAAACAGTCCTGTTATTCACTCCCCAATTATTATGGGTTGGGGCATAACTTAGTGATTGAAATCTTTTGTAAGAATTTCCAGTCGGACAAAAAATTGCAACGCACTCTTGAGCGTGTTGTAGTATTCCTGCTATAGCGTGATGCATTAATTCACTACCTGAAGGTCGCTCACTTGCAAAAAGATTTTGATGGTGCGTATCAACAAGGCTGATATGTTGATGCATCCCACTTCCACTCAGCTCACTAAAAGGCTTTGCCATAAAAGTAGCAAGGTAATTATATTTTCTTGCTACTTGTTTTATAAGATGTTTGAGTGCAATGGCTTGATCTACTGCAAGCAATGCGTTGGCCTGATGTTCAAGCGTAATTTCCAGTTGTCCAGGACCATATTCAGAAATTGCGGTGCGTACAGGTAGTCGTTGTTCTTCACAGGATCGGTATATATCTGTAAAAAATTTTTCATTGTTGTTTATACCATTAAGATCATATACTTGGTTAAGTTCGTCAAGCGGAGCATAAAATGGAGTGCCTTTTTGACTAGCTAGTTTTTTTGTTGGATCAATTATATAAAATTCATACTCAATCGCAATATCTGGGATTAGGTCATCTATTGCCAAACGCTGGAGCAAGTTAAGCAGAACCCCTCTTGGATCGCCAGAATAGGCAGGCATCCCTTCGGTAGGATGCATCATGATTTGTATACTTGCAGTAGGGAGTGATCGCCAAGGTTGTATTCTGATTGAGTTTGCAATTGGGTATGCCCTACAATCACAATCTGCAACATCCCAGATTAATCCTGTTTCAACTACATCCTCACCTAATGTATTTAGTGAATGAATGGAAGCGGGAAGTGGTCTACCTTCTTGGTATATCGCAGCAACTTCCTCTCGTTTTAACCATTTACCTCTAAGCACTCCATTTGGATCAACGAGAAAAATTTCAAATAATGAAATCTCAGGGTGAGCAGAAAGAAAAGTGTTTATTTCTTCTGGGTGAGCAAAATCAGTTTGTGGATGGCTATTAATCATGAAGTAACTCCTTGGTAACTTGTTCAAAACAGTCAATTAACTTTTGAATATCTTGCGCTGTGGTTTCTGGACAAACCAACATCATGTTGTGAAAAGGGGTAATTAAGATACCCCTATTGATTAAAAATAAGTGGATTGCTTGGGAGAGCGAGTCATTAAATGCAGAAATTGCCTCTTTCCCAGTCTTTGGAGGGGAAGAGCAAAATTGAAATTCAGTTCTTGAACCAATGTTAGTAACACACCAAGGCAGTGATTTTCTAGAAATTACTTCTGTAATTCCGTTAGCTAGTACGGTGGCTTTTGATTTCATATCTTCATAGGCTTTTTCCGTCATGACTTCTTCAAGGTTTACTTTAACTAAGTGAAGGGTGAAGGCATTGGCTGATAGGGTAGTCCCCATGCCACTATGTCCATGTCCGTCAGTACTATGAGTTTTATTATTTTTAATCTGGTTCATTTTTTCTGAGATTTCTTGAGTAACTCCATATACTCCACAAGGTAATCCGCCTGCGATGGGCTTACCTAGGGTAAAAAAATCCGGTTGCAATTTCCATTCTGAGGTGCAACCACCAATGCCAGTTGAAATAGTATGTGTCTCATCAACTATTAGTAATGTCCCGTATTGCTTGGTAAGCGATCTTAGCGAGTGCAAAAATCCTGGCTCAGGTAATACCATACCCACATTGGTCATAACGGGCTCAGTAATTACCGCGGCAATTGTTCTGTTTCGTAATGCGTCTTCCAATAAAGTAAGATCATTAAAAGGAATGGATCGACTGTATTCTGAAAGTTCGTAAACTTGCCCAATCAAACCTTCCCTCATTTTGGTACCATGTGGGGCCTCTGCTGAGTAACGCACGAGCGTATCTTCTACAATCCCATGATAGCAACCGTCAAAACAAAGAATTAATTTTCTTCCCGTGATTTCCCTTGCCCATCTGATCACAGCTCGATTTGCGTCACTTGCAGTAGTGGTGAATTGCCAATAGTCAAGTCCAAATCTTTTGCTCAGCAAGTTTGAAGCAATAATTGCATCTTCTGTGGGGAGCATATACGTGTACCCTTGATTTGCTTGGTCTTTTATAGCGTTAGCTATTGGTTCTGGTGAATGCCCAAACATTGACCCGGTATCACCTAAACAAAAATCTATTAAGGTGTGTCCATCCACATCATTAAATGTAGCGCCTCTTGCATTAGAAACAAACAAAGGCACTGGGGTAGACCAATCTGCCATCCAGTGCATTGGCACCCCTTGCCACAAATGCTTTGCTGAAGTATGTAAAGCAACAGAGTGAGGATTTTGTTTGATAAACCTTATATTTTCATTTGCTTTAATTTTGTTTATTCGACTTTCAGGTATCATAGTATTATCTTAAGGTATAGTATGTTTAATTATACTGTTAATACTACTGCAGATACAATATACTTTAGTTAACCTAGTGTGATTTTATACTGCGCAAGTGAGGTATTAGCGAAGGTGACTCTATGTTCAACAATTCTTCCTTTCAAATCTTCAGCGTTTCTAACAATTTTAAGCAATTGACATGAGGGTTTGATTGCTAAAAGTTTGACGATTTCAGGAGTAGGAGACTCAATTGATATAGTCTCATGCGCTTTCTGAATTGTGACAAAATATTTTTTTTGTAGAAATTGATATAACGTATTGGGGATTTCTTCTCTTTCAATTGATGGACCATAAATTGAAAACGGTAGAGTTATTGTTTCATAAATTAATGGTACATTGTTGTTTAATCTAAGTCTGGTAATGGTAAGTGCCTGCTCGTTTGGTTTTGCATTAAAATGCTTGGCTAAATTATTTCCAAGACTTGTTGTTTTTTTTGAAATAAACTTGCTGGTTGGATGAATTCTTTTACCAACCAGATCATAGAACTTAAAGTATAAAAATAAGTTTGTTTCAACATTCAATTCATTGAGATATGTTCCTTTCCCTTGTTTTCTGATCACAACTTTTTCATTGGATAGTTGATCAAGCGCTTTTCGAATTGTCCCGGTGCTCACATTAAGCTCTAAAGCTAGATCAGGTTCGCTGGGTAGTTTTTGATTTAATTTCCATCTACCGCTGTTAATCCACATTAATAATGTTGTGTATATTTGTTGATAGAGTGGGCTGTATGTAGGGTGGTGTGGCATAGTACCCTTATATTTTACTTAATTTAAACCTCCATTCATGTATAATATATATAATCTTTTTAACTAGAACTAACACTTCGGAGAAACATTTATGAATAAACCTCACTTATTAGTACATCATTCTGGCGATTCTGTTGGTGTGATTGTTATTGAAGGCTTGGAAAAGAACACAACTATGCATTGTGCTGTGTTAGATTCCGGAGCTACTTTTTCACTTACCTGCAATCAGAGCGCGCCAATTGGTCATAAGATAGCGCTCGTCGATCTCGCAGTAGGAGATACCGTAATTAAATATGGTGCAGATATCGGTAAGGTAGTGGCGCCTATTAAAAAAGGCGACCATGTACATGTTCACAATTTAAAAACTAAACGTTGGTAAAAGGGGATACTATGTCAAAAAATATATTTTATGGTTATCGCAGAAGTAATAAAAGAGTAGGTGTTCGTAATCATGTTGCGATATTACCGGTAGATGATTTATCAAATGCAGCATGTGAGGCTGTGGCTGCGAATGTGTTTGGCACTATAGCGCTATCTCATTCTTATGGTCGCTTACAGTTTGGCGAAGATCTAGAATTACACTTTAGAACAATTATTGGTACTGGAGCAAATCCAAATGTAGCTGCTTGTGTAGTAATCGGCATTGAGCCAGGTTGGACAAAAATTGTCGTAGATGGAATTGCTAAAACTGGAAAGCCAGTAATTGGATTCTCAATTGAACAGCATGGAGATTTTGAGACAATTATGAACGCCTCTCGCGCGGCAAAAGAGTTTGTGCATCAGGCTTCTGAATTAGTGCGTGAAGAATGTTCAATTTCAGAATTATGGGTCTCTACAAAATGTGGGGAGTCTGATACTACTTCTGGTTTAGGTGCAAATCCTACTGTTGGAAATATGTATGATAAGTTAATACCATTAGGTGTTTGTGGCGTTTTTGGCGAGACTTCTGAACTTACTGGAGCAGAGCAACTCTGTGCTAAAAAAGCAATTTCAAGTGAAATTGCAACAAAATTTCTCAGTACCTGGCAGAGTTATCAAACTGAAGTAATTGAGCAACATAAAACTTCTGATTTATCTGATAGTCAGCCCACCAAGGGAAATATAGAAGGAGGGTTGACAACTATTGAAGAAAAAGCACTTGGCAACTTAGAAAAAATTGGTAAAAACGTCAAGTTTATTGATGTGCTTAAGCCCGCTGAGGCCCCTACAAAAGGTAATGGCATGTACTTTATGGACAGTTCTTCTGCTGCGGCAGAATGCGTTACTCTAATGGCTGCCGCTGGATTTGTCGTGCATACTTTTCCGACTGGACAAGGTAATGTCATCGGTCATCCAATTATTCCAGTTATTAAAATTACCGCAAACCCAAGAACCGTAAGAACTATGAGAGAGCATATTGATGTTGATGTAAGCGGAATAATGACATTACAAATAGACCTCGATAAAGCTGGGGATATGTTGGTTGACATGGTTTATAGAACAGCTAACGGAAGGATAACTGCGGCTGAAGCGCTAAGACATAGAGAATTTGTCATGACAAAACTTTATAGAAGTGCATAACTCAATTTGTGAGTAATATCACATTATCTATAGATGATGCTACTGCGTTAGCAACAAAAGCTTTTATATCGGCTTCTGTTGATCAGAATACCGCGTTTCAAGTTGCTCGAGTTTTAGTTCAATCAGAAATTGATGGCCAAGTTGGGCATGGGCTTATTAGAGTTGGTTCATATATAGTTCAAATTAAATCAGGAAAGATCAATACCAAAGCTATCCCAAGTCTCAAAGAAGTTACACCGGTGGTTTCAATTGCCGATGCCGACCATGGTTTTTCCTATCCAGCTATTACTCTTTCTTTAGATTTTCTCAAAAAATCTGCTAATAAATATGGTATTGCAATTTCTACAATTCGCCATTCACACCATTTTGGTCAGGCGGGGTTGCATGTGGAGCAGCTTGCTGAAGCCGGCCTGATTGGATGGTGTTGCGGCAATACTCCAAGTGCAATGGCAATTTATGGGGGGATAAAACCTTTTTTTGGGACTAACCCGATTGCATGTGCTTTTCCTATGCCTGAAAATAAATCTCCTTTAGTGATTGATATGGCGCTTTCTGTAGTAGCACGGGGAAAAATTGTCAAAGCAAAAAAAGAAGGTACAAAAATATCTCCTGATTGGGCGGTGGATAAACAAGGCAAACCTACTACAGATCCGGAAGAAGCTTTGCGAGGAAGTCTTTTAGCAATAGGTGGAGCTAAAGGTTCGGCACTAGCACTTATGGTTGAGTTGTATAGTGCATGCTTGACAAATTCTAAATTAAGTGTTGAAGCGGATTCATTACTTGAACCTGGAGGTACTTTTCCAGACCTCGGGCATACTTTTATTGCTATTAATCCAATGATTATTTCTGAAGGTAATGGGTATTTGGATAGAGTAAAAGATTTGTTGCGTGAGTATGCAATCGCCGCCCCACAAGGCAGATTACCAGGAATCTCAAGATTAACCTTTCGAGAAAAGGCAAAGCAACAGGGATTATCCATTTCTAATATTTTGTATGAAGAATTAAATGAGTTAGCTAAAAAATAGGGAGTATTAGTTATGAAAAAAATTGTAATTTCTGAGTTTATGAACATTGAAGCGGTTGAATCGTTACGGTCCAATTATGAAGTTGTTTTTGATGCTACTCTAGTAGATGATCCTGAAAGATTAAAACGAGAATTAAATAATGCTCATGCGTTAATTGTCCGTAATCGTACCCAAGTTACTGCTGAATTACTTAACCTAGCACCACATATGAAGGTAGTAGGTAGATTAGGTGTAGGGTTGGACAATATCTCACTTGATGAGTGCAAAAAAAGAGCAATTACAGTAATTCCTGCGACAGGGTCAAACGATCGATCTGTTGCGGAGTATGTAATTGGATCCGCACTTATTTTATTGCGAAATGCTTTTGTCTCAAGTGAATTAACTGCAAATGGCGAATGGCCAAGGAATAAAATGATTGGGCAGGAGCTATCTGGCAAAGTTTTTGGATTTTTAGGATTTGGAGCTATTGCAAGGGAGACCGCTAGAATAGCTGGGGTTTTTAATTGCCCGTTGATGGCGCATGATCCTTTTGTGGACCAATCTATTTTTACCAAACAACAGTGCGAAAATGTTTCTCTGACTAAACTCTTTTCAAGCGCGGATATAATTAGCATACACTTACCACTTACTGATAATACTAAAAACTTAGTCAATCGAGACTTGCTCGAAAAAATGAAATCTACTGCTTGTCTTATCAATACCTCTCGCGGTGGTATAGTCAATGAACTAGCACTTATTGATTTATTGAGAAATAAAAAAATTCTTGGAGCGGCGCTTGATGTATTTGAGCATGAACCTATTGTAGGGGAAAAAGCTAAGCCTTTTGCCCAAGTAAGAAATCTTTTATGCAGCCCCCATATTGCTGGAGTTACTGAAGAGTCAAATGTGCGTGTCAGCGCGATGATTGCTAAAGAAGTAGCTATCTCACTTGGCTAAATCATGAGCCAGCACCAGCAGTGTGTTTTAGTAATTGATCAAGGAACTTCATCTTCTCGTGCAATGTTATTTTCATTGGAAGGCGATCCAATCGCAAAATCACAGAATGAGTTTCCAACCTACTATCCGCAATTAGGTTGGGTTGAGCAAGCCCCTAATGAAATCTGGAACTCAGTTGAGCAAGCCTGTCTCAAAGTTCTACAATTTGCAGACGAACATGATTTACACATTGAAACTATCGGTATTACCAATCAGCGTGAAACAACCATAGTTTGGGATAAAAAAACTGGTGTGCCAATTTATTCTGCAATTGTATGGCAAGATCGTAGAACAAACCAATACTGTGAAACATTAAAAGAACAGGGCCATGAAAAACTTATCCGTGCTAAAACTGGGTTATTGATCGACCCATATTTTTCGGCAACAAAAATAAAATGGATTTTAGATACTATTGATGGGGCTCGTCAAAAAGCCATGCGAGGTGAACTCGCGTTTGGTACAGTGGATACGTATCTGATGTACTTAATGTCTAATGGAAAATCCCATGTTACTGATTGTACTAACGCAAGTAGAACTTTACTCTGCAACATACATACTGGCGCTTGGGATAAAGAATTGCTGGAATTATTTACAATTCCAGAATCTATGTTGCCGACTATCCAATTATGTGATTCCCATTTTTTAGAAACTAAATCTTTTGGATTATCTTATTCGGTATCTGTCACTGGTTGTGCTGGTGATCAGCAAGCCGCTGCTTTTGGGCAAATGTGTTTTAATCAAGGTGAAATAAAATCAACCTATGGCACAGGTTGCTTTATTGTTATGAATGTAGGTTTAGCTGTTCCAGCTCCGATTGATGGGCTTCTCACTACTATAGGGTATGGTTTAAAGTCAAATAATAACACTTTAAGTTACGCATTAGAAGGATCTATTTTTAATGCTGGAACATCAGTGCAGTGGTTACGCGATCAATTACAAATAATATCTTCGGCTGATGAAATTGAAGCACTTGTATCTCCGCTTGCAGATAATGGCGGGGTGTATTTTGTGCCAGCATTTACAGGACTAGGCGCACCATACTGGGAAGCGAATGCAAAAGCCTCACTGGTTGGTATCACTCGCTCAACTAATAAAGCACATATTGCCAGAGCGGCGCTTGAATCAGTAGCATATCAAACGCAAGATATACTTACCTTGTTTAAAAAAACCAAAATACTACCTAAACAATTGAATGTGGATGGAGGCATGACTGTAAATAATTGGTTAGTACAATTTTTAGCAGATATTACAGATATGCCAGTCGTGATTTCGCGAATACCAGAAACTACCGCATTAGGAGCATTGTATCTTGCAATGTTAGGCAAGGGATTTCTAAACCAACTTGGCGATCTACAAAAAATTAAGAATAAAGGTACAATACATAATCCAAATATGGATCATGACACTAGAGTCAAAGCTTTGCAAAATTGGAGTGGGGCAATATCTTCTGTTTTAACTTATTGCCGTAGATAAAATGACTGATACAGCGCTGCAAGTCGATTTAGTGATTTTAGGGGGCGGCATAATTGGTGCTGGTGTGGCCAGAGACGCTGCTGGAAGAGGGATAAAAACCGCTTTAATAGACTGCAATGATATAGCATCTGGAACAAGTTCATATAGTTCTAAATTATTACATGGCGGCATACGCTATTTAGAAAATTTTCATTTTTCATTAGTAAAAGAAAGTCTTAGTGAGAGAACTATACTTCAAAATATTGCTCCTCATTTATGTTGGCAAAGCGAATTTAGAATTCCTTGGCGAAAAAATGGCCGTTCAAGGTTACTGCTTAGAACTGGAATAGCTATATATGATTATCTTGCCGGCGCCACTAACAACACACCAAAAGGCAGGTATGTTACGAAAACGCAATGGGATAAAGAAAATCCTAACCTACGTACTGATATTCAATGTGGTTTTGGTTATGGAGATTGTCGTACCAATGACGCTCGGTTAGTGGTGGAAAATGTTTTAAGCGCCAAACAACATGGTGCGTTGATCTATACCTATACCACATGTGTATCTGTTGAGCAAAAATATGACCACTGGGTACTTACATTTGTTGATGAGCAAAAAAGAAAAATAGTAATTAAATCTTTAGTAGTGCTTCAAGCAACTGGACCATGGATAAAAAACCAATCGGATCTTAACCCCCTGCATGCCTACGCTCCAGAACGACTACCAGAACTTGTTAAAGGTAGCCACATTGTAGTTCCCGCGCTGTACCAAGGTGATCACAGTTATTTACTTATGAATTATGATGGAAGGGTGGTGTTTGTTATTCCATTTGAAGATTCTTTTTCATTAATTGGTACAACTGAGTTGCCCTTTGCTCATGAACCACGAGAGTGCAAAATAGAAACCCAAGAAATTGAATATCTTTTAGAAATTGTTGGAAAATATTTTTTATATAAACCAAAATCATCTGACATACTGTGGAGTTTTAGTGGTGTCAGGGCTTTACTACCTTCAAGCAAAACCATGCGTGATGCTTCACGAGAATACTTTTATGAGCGTAAAGAGTATCGCCGTACATGGTGGTGCAATGTGTATGGTGGAAAACTAACTAGCTATCGCTTAGTAAGTGAAAGTATTGTAAATGATATTGCACAAGCATTAGGAAATACACAGCTTACTTGGACTAAGGATGTGGCCTTACCTGGAAGTGAGAGTTACCCAAAACAAGAAAGCAAAGCAGATATTTTGGAAATATATAAAAAAAGATATTATTGGCTTCCAGTTGAAGTATTGGATAGATGGTTGCATGTATATGGTTCAAGAATTGGGTTACTGCTCAATCATTGTACTTCTATCAAAGATCTAGGTAAAGAAATTGCTCCAGGTGTGTTTGCAAAAGAACTAGCCTATGTAGTAAACCATGAGCATGTAAAAAAGGCCGAAGATTATTTGTATAGAAGATCAAGAATGTTTCTATATCTAAATAGTGACGAATGTAAAAAAATTGAAGACGAGATTGATAGACTACAACATTGACTTGTGCGTGTCCGTTTAAATAAAGATGAACAAACTAACCTTGATTTAATTGAAGTACGATCTGCCCTAAATAATAAATACTTAACCATCTCTAAGTTTGGAGCCCATGTATTAGATTGGTTCCCAATTTTAAACGCGCCATCTATTTTATGGAAATCAGATGTAGATTATAAATCATTTGATCCTATTAGAGGGGGAATTCCAATTTGTTTTCCATGGTTTGCCACACGAGAAGGTTATCAAAATCATGGTTACGCAAGAGTTCAGGATTGGAATATTAAAAAAATTACCACTACTTTAACAACTGTCTCAGTTCAACTATCTACCACAGTCACAGATAAAACTAATCGGTTAGACAGTTATTTTTTAACTTTGTTAATCACTGCTTCAAGTGAGTCTAATATGTTGCACCAAGAACTAACTATCTTGAATACCAGCGACCATAGTGTGACTTGTTCGGGAGGGTTTCATACCTATTATGCAATAAGTGATATAAATACCGTTACGCTAACCGGATTAAGTGGAGCTTCGTATTTTAATAAGGTAAACGGAAAATATGAATCGAATCAGTTGAAAATTAGTGATTTAAGTTGTTTAGATCGCGTCTATCGTTCTAATGATATGGTTCAGTTAATTGATTCTAGCTACCAATATCTTAGGAAAATCACTATTAATAAAATTGGATTAGCCGATTGGGTCATATGGAATCCATTAGCTACCACAAAGAATTTTTCCGATATCACTATGGGAAGTGAACTACATTTTATTTGCATTGAACCAGCACAAGTAGACCCTGTTACTCTTGGCGCTAATCAAACCTTAGTCTGGAAACAAAGTATAACCGTTTCTGATGTGAGTTAAAATATAAGCATGACAAGAAAATTATTAATGGCTCTCTTACTATGGTGTGGATTTTGTGCCGTGCCTTTAAGTTACGCTCAAATAAAATCAGAGTTACGCTCAGACATTTTCTGGAAATCAGCAACAACAGCTTCTCTGGCGCTTAAACTTTCAGAAGTGAAGGATAAAGAAGAGCTTAATTCGTTAGATGAAAATGGCTGGACAGTATTTCATTATTCGGCGGCGTTCGCTACAAACCCTGAACTTTTAGATCAATTAGAAAATGCCGGTTGTGATATTTCGATTAGAACCAGCAAACTTTCCCTTACCTCACTCCATGTAGCATCTCAATACAATTCAAATCCACAGATAATAAAGAAAATTATTAAACTAGGAATCTCAGTAAACAGTCTTGCTGAAGATAATTGGACACCGCTCCATGTCGCAACTAGGTTTGTGCCGAGTATTGAAATAGTAAACGCACTTATCCAAGAAGGCGCAAACATTGACGCAAGAACACAAAAATGGGGAATGAGCCCAATTATGATTGGTTTGCGATTGCGTCCCGATTATCAAACTACAAAATTATTACTTAAAAAACAAGCGAGTATAAATTTACGTGATGCAACCGGGCAAACCGTTCTTCATATTGCCGCTCGTTTTGTAGATGATTATAAAACTGCAGAATTGTTAATTAACGCAGCTTTTGATATGAATCTGAGGGATCAAGATAATAATACCCCCCTTCATATTGCCGCACAGTTTGCTAAAGACCCTCGCATCATAGAGTTATTGTTAGCGCGTGGTGCAAGTTCTGGCTACAGAAATAAAGAAGACTTAAATCCTTTTATGATTGCAGTTTCTTTAAATCCAAATCATAAAATTGCAGAAGCTTTTTTTAGAAGCGGGATGGATATCAATTCCGTTATTAATCAAACTAGCCAATGGACCGTGTTAGATTACGCGGTAGCTAACAATCCTTCAGAGTTACTAGTTAAGTATTTGCTCGATCGAGGTGCTAATTTTAGACATGTAGATGCAAACGGTTACACCCCATTACTCCTGGCTGCGCAAAAAACCAGCAACCCTAAAGTGTTGGAAGTGTTGTTACGACATGCAAAAGATCAAAAATTGACAACCGATGATGGTTTTGATTGGCAATGTTTAGCAATTGCAACCAATTATAACTCTGCAACATTGCAATGGGTTATACAACAATTAAATAAAAAAACAGCTATTTGTCAAAGCCCATATTCAATTCTACAACATGCTGTAAAGTCAAATATAAATAGTGATGCGTTAACGTTTCTGTTACTACAGGGCTTTTCAATTCAAGAAAAAGATCCACTAAAAAGAAACCTACTTCACATAGCTTCTGCAAATAATTCTTCAAAAGAAGTGATTGAATCATTAGTAAAATTGGGCCTGGATTTACACGCTAAAGATATTGATGGGAATACTCCGTTAGCGCTTGCGGCTAGTTCAAATTTTAATCTTAATGTTATTATCTCCTTACTTCAAGCCGGTGCAAATCCCCAGATAGACAATAATAAACTTTATCGTCCGATTCAGCTTGCCTGCCAATCAAATAATCTTTATGCGCTGACAGCATTAGTTAAATCAGGTGATGATGTAAAAATAGTTACTAAAAAAGAAAAGTGGAATTTAGCTCATATCCTATCTAATTCAAGTAGTGACACTTCTTTATTTAAAGTATTAAAAGAAGTTGGTGTAGATTTTGATGAAAAAGATATTATTGGTAATACGCCATTGCATTTAGTTGCAATGAACAGTCGCGATATTCAAATAGCAAAATTCTTGATTCAATCTGGAGTCCAAATTGAAGCAACTAATTCAGTTGGTTACACACCCCTGCATACCGCGGCTCGATATGGGCCAAATTCCAGTGTGCTTGAATATTTAATAAGTATTGGTGTAAAACAAAATAAAAAAGAAAGTGAGTCATTGGCGACACCACTGCTACTGGCCGCTAGATACAATTCAAACCCTGTCATGGTGCTGGTTTTATCTAGAGATAAAAATATGAAAGCAATCAATGATGCTGATGGGAATAGTGCATTGCACTTGTCTGCCAGATACAATCCTTCTTTAGAAGTTTTGAACGCGTTACTTGAGAGTGAATTTTCAGTAGATCAAGAAAATAACCAAGGCTGGACTCCGTTGGAGTATGCATCTCTGTATAGTAGCTCGATAGTTATGATTGAAACTATGTTGCAAAAATCAAAAAATTTAAAGAAACTAAGTCCAAATGGAAAAACCTTACTTGAATTGTTAAAAAATAATTCAAGAATTCCACTTAACTTAGAAAGTTTAGAAAAATATCTTAAGTAGTATAATTAATAAACAAAGGGAGATTATGTATGAGCTTACAATATAATACAAAAATGCTGATTGGTGCTTCGCTTGAAGTAGGCGCTGGGCAAGAAGAAATGATTTATAATCCACGCAATGGATCTGTGATTGTTAAGATAGCTGAGGCTAGCAACGAACAGGTTGATAGAGCGGTTGAGGCGGCATCACATGCATTTCAAACATGGTCTCATACTACTCCTGCCGAAAGGAGTTTGCTCTTATTAAAGCTTGCGGATGCTATTGAAAGAAATTTAGTTGATTATGCCTCACTGGAATCTTTAAATTGTGGTAAGCCAAGTGAAAGAATGCGGCAAGACGAAATGCCTGCGATAATTGATTGTTTTAGATTTTTTGCTGGAGCCTGTAGAACTATGATTGCCAGTCCTGCAGGAGAATATTTACAAGGATATACTTCCATGCTAAGGAGAGATCCAATTGGAGTAGTAGGTTCAATAGCGCCATGGAACTATCCTCTACAGATGGTAGCATGGAAAATAGCTCCAGCAGTCGCAACTGGAAATACCATAGTGGTCAAACCTTCAGAACAGACCCCCCTTACTGCCTTATTATTAGCTAAAGAAATTTCCTCTATTTTTCCACCCGGCGTTATAAATATCATTACTGGAAGAGGCGAGCAGGTTGGCAGTCAATTAGTTTCACATCCTAAAGTTGATATGGTTTCTTTAACTGGAGATGTTCACACTGGAAAAAAAATTCTTCAGTTGGTGTCTTCTACGATCAAAAAAACTCATTTAGAGTTAGGGGGCAAGGCACCGGTAATAGTGCTTGATGACGCTGATATATCTCAATTTGCTGAATCAATCAAAACCTTCGGTTATTATAACAGTGGCCAAGATTGTACCGCGGCTTGTAGAATTTATGCGCAGAAAAATATATACAAACAAGTGGTGCAAGAGTTGGCTACAAAAGTAAAAACTATTCAATATAATAAATCAGATGATTCAAAAAATGATATTGGACCTTTAATTTCTGCAAAACAACAAGAGCGAGTATCTGGTTTTGTTGAAAGAGCTAAGGCCAGTAATCATATGGAAGTAGTCACAGGCGGTTCAAAAGTTCAAGGCACAGGTTATTATTTTGAACCAACGGTCATTGCGGGAGCTTTACCAAATGATGAGATAGTTAAGCGAGAAGTATTTGGGCCGGTAGTAACTGTTACAGAATATGAAACGGTTGAGCAGGCAATTCAATGGGCTAACCAATCCGAATATGGTTTATCATCTTCAGTTTGGGGTAGTGATATTGGTAAAGCATTGTTTGTAGCGAGTAGGCTCAGATTCGGTTGCTCGTGGGTTAATACTCATTTTTTACTTGCTACCGAAATGCCACATGGTGGAATGAAGCAATCAGGGTACGGAAAGGACTTATCAATGTATGCTTTAGAGGACTATACCGTACTAAGACATATCATGATCAAGCTCTAAGCATGTTTATTTAATATTCGAAAAGAATAGATAATAGGAATAATTGTAAATAAGATTATAAATATTGCCACGACATTGGTGATTGGTTTTTGCCGTGGTCGAATAAGTTGGTCTAACATCCAAATCGGAAGTGTAGTTTGTTGACCTGCTGTAAAAGTGGTAACAATAATCTCATCAAAAGAAAGTGCAAAAGCTAACATAGCTCCAGCGAACAGCGCAGAGTACATTTGTGGAAGCAATACAAAAAAGAAGGCTTGAAATATATTAGCACCAAGATCATATGAGGCCTCTAAACAATTAGGGTGCAGTCTTCTAAGTCTGGCTATAACATTGTTATAAATAACTACTATGGTGAATGTAGCATGCCCAAGTACTATCGTAAAAGTAGAAAAGGGTATTTCCAAGATGGTGATTGAAGATCGCAGTGCGATTCCAGTGATAATGCCAGGAAGCGCAATTGGAAGTATTAAAAGAAGCGAAAAATTTTCTCTGCCAAAAAATTTGTATCTTGAAACTGCAATTGAAGTCATAGTTCCAATAATAAGTGCAAGTAATGTTGCAAAAAACGCCACAGTAAAAGAGAGCGAAACTGCGTTCCATACGTCAGATCGTGCAACTATTATGGAAAACCATTTTGTGGTGTACTCAGCAATAGGAAAATCAAATGTTTTCTCATTGGGGCTAAACGCATACAAAATGATAAAAGAAAATGGAACCAGCAAGAAACAAAGTCCGCAAAATGAAAAAAATATTAACAATATTTTATCAAAGCGCATCAAAAGCACCTAATCTTTTAGCGATAATTAAATATACCCCCATCACAATGATAGGTATGAAGGAAAATGCCGCGGCAAGAGGTATGTTTCCATTAGAGGTTTGCAGAATATAGATGTATTGGCCAATTAATGGTCTTGAGTTTCCGACAATTTGAGGGGTGATATAGTCTCCGAGTGTAAGTGAAAATGTGAATATTGATCCAGCTACAATACCAGGGATAATTAGTGGTATGACTACTTTTAAAAAAGTCTTCCATTGATTGGCACCTAGGTCCCAAGAAGCTTGAAGGACATTTTTGGGAATTCGTTCTATTGAGGCGATAATTGGCAAAATCATAAAAGGTAGCCATAAATAAAGAAAAACTAGGAAAGTACCGATGTAACTAAATGAAAGTGAGTTTCCACCAATTATTGGAATATCTAGAACACCTTGCAGTATTGATTCGGTATGGGTTTTTTCTGAGAGCCATGTGATGACTCCTTCCTTAGCGAGGATTAATTTCCAAGCGTAAACACGCACTAAGTAACTTGACCATAATGGTAGCAATATGGCTAAAAAAATAAATGGTTTAAATTTATTAGGAGTGAGAAACACAAAAGTGTATCCAAGCGGAATGGCAATGAGCGCCGCGCAAATCGTAACTAATGTAGAAAAAATAACAGTTCGTAAAATTATTTCCTTATGAGTTTTAATTGTAACGATATCAATAAAATTCTGCATTGTCAATGTGTAATTTATTGAACCTGTGAAAGGATCAGTGCTAAAAAAACTTAAACTTAACATAGAAAGTAACGAACCACCATAAATAATCCCTACCCAGAGTATAACTGGAGTTAGTAATAGAAAAACAGATACTGTGGTTCGGTAGTAGAAGTAGTCTGAAATATGAGTAGCTATTGAAGATTTCATGAAGCGACAGAAATCTTGTGCATGTGGTTTTTATTCCAATAAAAATAAATAGTATCTTGTAATGCGATGGGAATGTTTGAGGGGGCTTCCAATTTAAATAAGATATTTTCCACATGGCAAAGAATTTGAGTAGTTCTACCTTGGTAGTTAATGGTATCTATTTCTGCTTTTAGTTGAATAAAATCTGGAGATAGTTGTGAAGGAGACTTAGTGACGAATATTTGTTCTGGCCGTAAAAGATACGTAGCTGGGGGCAAATTGTGTTTTATTGCAAATGGTGAGGGGATAATAGTTGAAATACCAATAAATTTAGCTACAAACTCATTGCTAGGGGAATTGTAAAGTGCCTTAGGTATTGCGATTTGTTCAATAGTGCCTTTATTAAAAACCGCAATTCGATTACTCATTGAAAGCGCCTCACCTTGATCGTGAGTTACATAAATGAAACAAATATTTAGATTGCGATGTAATTGTGTTAGTTCTAGTTGCATTTCCTCACGCAATTTTAAATCAAGCGCACCGAGTGGTTCATCAAGTAATAATATCTTTGGTTTGAGAATTAGGACTCTAGCAAGTGCAACGCGTTGACGTTGACCACCAGATAGCTCATGTGGTTTTTTATTCGCATACCCATTTAATTTTACTAATTCAAGAGTTTCTAAAGCTTGTGATTCTCTTTTAGATTTTGAAACTGATCGCACCATTAATCCAAATGCTACATTTTCCAAAACGGTCAAGTGAGGGAATAATGCGTAATCTTGAAATACTGTATTGAGAGGTCTGCGATACGGTGGTATGTTTTTTATATCTTGTTCAAAAATTTTAATACTACCATTGCTAGGCTGTTCAAAACCAGCAATTAATTTTAAACAAGTAGTTTTGCCTGATCCTGAGGGGCCGAGTAAACTAAAAAATTCACCCTCTTGTACTGAAAAAGAAACACCGCTGATAGCTTCATGCGAGTTATATTTTTTATATACCTGCTCAAAGCATACAGCGGTGTT
Source organism: Candidatus Methylacidiphilales bacterium (assembly GCA_030054035.1). Taxonomy (NCBI): domain Bacteria; kingdom Pseudomonadati; phylum Verrucomicrobiota; class Methylacidiphilae; order Methylacidiphilales; species Methylacidiphilales bacterium. Next base: position 20,663 of record JASGCS010000012.1, on the reverse strand, counting down.
CATTTATTCCTGTTTATTCGTTATGTACCACTCATGATTGCGATAAAGTCTTTCGCCCATCGATCATAAGGGACACACTTGTTACCTTGGGTAGGACAAGTTGTGGTTGGTGTTTTCCAGAATTTAATACTAGATAAATGATCCCAACCATTTGTTTTACAACCTTCTTGACCTAGCAGTGCATTATTCATACATGCGTCTTCTCTTACTGGGAGAGAACCAAACCATGCTGAAATATCTCCTTGAACTTTAACATTTAAAGAATGTTCCATCCAAAGATATGCGCAATTGGGATGTTGTGCATTTGCATGCATCATGGTGGTATCAGCCCAACCCGTTGCACCTTCTTTTGGGATAGTGCTCGAAACCGGAGCTTTGGCTGCTACTAATAAATTGACCTGAAATGGCCAAGATCCTGACGCAACAATTCCTTCTTTTTTAAAATCTTCTGTTTGTACTGTTGCATCATGCCAATATTTTGGAACAATTTTCCTTTGATTTTTCAGCAATTCAATAACGGCTGAGTATTGTTCTTCGGTGAGTTCATATGGGTCCTTGATACCTAATTCTGGCTTTGCAGACATTAAATATAAAGCAGCATCAGCAATGTAAATCGCACCATCATAGGCCTGCACTCTGTTCTTGTTAGATTTACCATCTGGAAGTTTTTGCTCTTCAAAAACTACTGACCAAGAAGTTGGGGCTTCTTTAAATACTTTGGTGTTGTACATTAGCACATTTATGCCCAACTGATAAGGAGTTCCGTAATGTTTCCCATCTACCGTGTGCCATGGCCCATTTTGTAGCTGAGGAAGAACTTTGTTCCAGCTAGGAATTAGAGCAGTGTTGATTGACCTTACTTTTCCACCAGAAATCAATCGTAAGGAAGCATCTCCAGAAGCTGTTACTAAATCAAATCCTCCTTGATTCATTAAAGCCACCATTTCATCAGATGTCCCTGCAGTTTTAACATTAACTTTGCAAGAAGTAGCGGTTTCAAATGCAGTTACCCAATCATAGGATTTGTCTGTCTCACCTCGCTCAATGTAACCTGGCCAAGCAACAATATCAACCTGACCCTCTCCTTTACCGAGTGTGTTTTCGTCATTTTTTTTACCACAAGCCATCATTAGTGACATAGTGGTTAGTAATACAAGTGATGTAATAATTTTATTTTTCATACAGCTACCTTCCTTTAAGTATGGTTGTTTATGTGCTTTTATTTTACACTAGACAATTAATATTCTGTAGTTAGATAATTGGTTTTAAACTATCCCACCATCTACAACATAACTTTGACCAGCAATGGCACGAGCGTCATCTGAAGTTAAAAACAATGTTAGTGCGGCAACATCATTCGGGGTCAGTCTAAATTTAAGACACTGAAGATCTATGAACATTTTGTCTAATTCGGGAGTGAGCCAAAGCGCTTTTTGTTTTGGAGTTACAATTGCACCAGGAACAACTGAATTTACTCTAATATTTTTAACTCCTAATTCTCTCGCCATTGTTCGTGTTAGTGCATGGATTGCGCCTTTGGAAGTGGTGTAGCATACGATGCCGGTTCTACCTCTCATCCATCCAATAGAACCCATATTAATTATCACTCCTCCTTGTTCGGGAAATAAAGATAAGGCTTTTTGCATGGTAAAAAAATGTGGCCGTAAGTTTATGTTTAAACAATTATCCCAATAATCGGGTGTAACTTCTTCAATTGTATGTCTTTCATCATTTCCAGAGTTGTTTATAATAATATCAAGTCCCCCCATCAATTTTGTCGCAACTTCAAGACTTGATTGTAGTTGTTCAATATTTCTTACATCGCAGGGAGCAAATGAACAATATGTGTTGTAGGTAGAAGAAAGCTTTTTGGCATGTGCCGTCCCAACCTCTTTACTCACCCCAATGAATGAAACAAGTGAGCCTTGTGCACAAAAATGCTCGGAAAGATAACTTCCAATACCCGTACCACCACCAGTTATAAAAACTTTTTTCCCTTTTAGACTTGGATATTGGTTAGTTAATTGAAATTCTTGTTCCATTGCATCTCCATTCTACTACTCCCGTAAAGGGACTTTCATAACAATATAATCCACTTTTTCCGTTTTCACCTACACAAGTGACAAACATAGTTTTTAAGTTTTTTCCTCCGAAAGCAACCATGGTTGGGGACTGACAAGGAAAATCATAAGACTCTGCGATTTCACCTAATGGAGATAATCTAACAATTCTTTTTCCATCATAAAGCGCAGTCCAATAATAATTATCACTATCAATAGAAGCGCCATCTGGCCTTCCTTTTCCATCTTGAAATTTTGCGAATATTTTTTTGTTACTAACAGTCCCGCTAACCAGATTGTAATTATAGGAATAAATACAATGTCGAGGTGTGTCAGCTAAATACAAGGTCTGATTATCTAAACTAAAAGCTATTCCGTTTGCCGTCATTAAATCATCTTGTATTAGTTTAAAGGTATTAGTAACAAAATCAAAAGAGTAGCAATTCGCACCTCCTTTATCTTTTGGTGGGTATATGGTGCCAATCAAAAGCCTTCCCCTCGCATCACACCTACCGTCATTAAATCGGTTGTCTTTGAGATGTATTTCGGGAGAAGTTGCGATTAATTGTGGAGTGTGATTAAAAGATTCAAGATAGTAAATTCCACTTTTTAGTGCAAGTATCAAACCACCTTTTTTGTCTAAGACTAAACATCCAATAGGTTCAGGTAAAACATACGAAGTGTGCTTACCAGTTTTTTCATAATAGCAATGAATTTTACATTCTAGTATATCAATCCAATAAACTAAGTTATTAATTTCATCCCATCTTGGACTTTCTCCAAGGGTGCAATGGGTGGGTACTAGTAATTCAAATTTTGTCATAGAAATGAGGTAATATATGATTTATAAATATTATAATGAGTAAACTCAACAAATTACGAAGTGAATACTGGTTTAATTCAGACTCAATGAGGGGTTTTGCTCATAGACAACGGCTCGCACAAGTAGGCTATTCAAGAAGCTCATATATAGGTAAACCAGTGATAGGGATTATCTCAACCTGGAGTGAAATTAGCACTTGTCATAGTCATTTTCCTCAATCGGTCAAATTTATAAGAGAAGGAATTATAAGATCGGGAGGGTTTCCTTTAGAATTGCCAGCTCTTTCTTTAAGTGAAGTAATGGTTAAACCAACTACCATGTTATATAGAAATTTATTAGCGATGGAAGCTGAAGAGTTAATTCTTTCACACCCACTTGATGCAGTAGTTTTGTTAGGTGGTTGCGATAAAACCATTCCAGGATTGTTGATGGGCGCTTTTTCTGCAAATCTTCCATGTGTCGTAGTTCCGGCTGGTGCAACTATAAATGGCAGTTTTAAAGGTATAAAAATAGGCACTGGTACTCATACCAGAAAATATTGGGACGCCAAACAAGCTGGCGAAGTTAGTAAAGAAGATTGGTTATTATTAGAAGAGACTATGACTCGTTCTGCTGGGACATGTAATACCATGGGTACTGCTTCCACAATGGCTTGTATAGCCGAAGCGCTTGGGTTAACGCTTGCCAATGCTTCTACTACACCTGCAGTAGATTCTGCACATGGAAGAATCTGCGCGCACAGTGGAGAACTTGCCGTCAATCTTGCATTAAAAAAAATTACTCCTTCTACAATTGTAACTGAAAAGGCTGTTCATAATGCAATTACAGTTTATGGTTCACTGGGAGGCTCTACTAACGCAGTCATTCATCTAATAGCGATGGTTAACCGACTAGGCTTATCAATTGATCTAAAAAAGATTTCAAACGCTGTTGCAAAAGTTCCGGTCATCGCAAATCTTATGCCTGCTGGAGAATATCTTATGGAAGATCTACATAACGCTGGTGGCTTACTTGCTATTCAATTAAGAATTAAACATTTACTTGATCTTAGTGCCGAGATGGTTACCGGTGAGCGGCTGGAAACGAGACTCGCACAGGCTAAAATCTACAATGATAAAGTTGTTTTACCACTTGAACAACCGCTCAGTTCATATAGTACATTAACAGCATTGTATGGAAACCTTTGTCCTAATGGCGCGGTTATAAAACCTGTTGCCGCAACTCCATCCTTGATGGAGCATCGTGGGATGGCGGTGGTGTTTGAGTCTATGGATGAGTTGCAAAATAAAATTGACAGCGATGACTTAATGATTACTGAGAGAAGTGTTTTAGTTTTGAAAAACGCAGGCCCAGTTGGAGCGCCGGGAATGCCAGAATGGGGAGGATTACCTATTCCAAAAAAACTTCTATCAAAAGGAGTTAGAGATCTAGTACGAATTAGTGATGCGAGAATGAGTGGAACACATTTTGGCACTTGTGTATTACATGTGTCACCTGAATCTGCAATTGGTGGACCGTTGGGGTTAGTCCAACAAGGTGATGAGATTGAGATTAGTGTTTCTCGTGAATTATTGCAATTACATATTAGTGATAGTGAAATGGAAAAAAGATCAAAAACTTTTAAACATAAGGAATTGGCAACTAGAGGATATCTTTCGCTATACCAGCGCTCAGTGCAACAAGCACATGTAGGCTGTGATTTTGATTTTATGCTGGGAAAAAATAACGCAAGTGATCCAATTATATTTTAGAACTCTTGGAGATACATTATGAATGAATGGAATAATAAATTTAAACTATTGTTAAATCAGAAACCTTCACTTGTCGGTGGTTGGCTTATGTCTGGGAGTCCTATTATTGCAGAGTTACTTTCTTATGTTGGCTACGATTATATCGTGATAGATGTAGAACATGGTAGCGCTCAGCCTTATGTGCTTGGAGATTTAATTAGAGCAATTGAGTCAAATGGAACTGTAGCTATTGTTAGATTGCAAAATCATAATGAAACTGTAATTAAACAAGCGCTGGATGCGGGAGCTATGAATTTATTGTTTCCCTTTATTCAAACAGTAGAACAAGCCCAGTCTATAGTTCAAAGCGCGTTATATCCACCTCAGGGTAGAAGAGGGTATGCAATGATGCATCGTGGTTCTCGTTTTGCCACAAGAGAACATTATTTTTCAAAAATAAATCAAGAACTTGGGCTTTATGCCCAGTTAGAAACGAAGTCCGCAATTGACTCACTGATTTCTATCTCTGCTGTGGAAGGGATTTCTGGCGTTTTTATAGGACCTGGTGACCTGTCTGTGGATTTAGGTTTTGCTGGAAATACGCAACATCCAGAAGTGCTTTCAATAATGAAACAAGTTGGGTTGCTGTGCAAACAAAAAAAAATCAGTCTAGGTACTGTAGTTGCAAATTCAGATTCTGCAGTATGGGCTTTTGAATGTGGGTATCGTTTTGTATCAATTGGAAATGATCTTGCAAATATTAAAAATAAGTCGTTAGAACAAATTAAGCAATTTCGATAACGCTCAGATTTAATTGTTATCTACCAGTACATTAGTGAATTGCCAAGGATCAGTAGTATCTAAAAGCTCATCAAATAAGAAGGGTCTGTTATGCAATGGTGTCCAGTCAGTGTAGTGGCCAGATATATCACCTAAGTAGGATTTCTGAACTTCAAGACAATATGAAAAGTCCATCTCGTCAGTTTCTACCACACCACTATTTGGATTGGTAAGAATCCAACTAATTCCAGCTACTATTGAAGAAGTAACTTGTAGAACTGTAGCACTTTGTTGAGGTGCGGCTTCGGTGGCTTGTTGGTGCGTAAGTGTTGATCCGTACCAGTAAGCATTTTTTTTATGGCCAAACAGCAATACTCCTAATTGATCGGCGCCTGAGATAATTGAATTTTCATCAATAACTTTTTTATCGTCAGGAAACCAGCCAGGATTAGCAAATAGATGAGAAAGACTCATCCAGGCATCTTCACATGGTGAATAAGCGTAATGGACAGTTGGCCGATATCTTACTTCACCTGAATCATTCTCACAAGTATAGTAGTCAGAGACACTTATAGATTCGTTATGTGTAACTAATAGTCCAAATTGTGCGCCTACAGATGGACACCAGGTCAAAACTCTTGTATTTGCTCCCGGTCTACCTAGATAAATAGCGCAGGCTTTTTTATCAGGATGTCTTTTTCCCCTAGTAGGAAAATTTATTTCATGCGTCCCCCAACCTAATTCAGCAGGTTGCATACCTTCGCTCAAAAGCCCGTCAACTGACCATGTGTTCCAAAATGATTTACTTGGCCTAACCTTGTTTGTTTTTTGAGAGTCATGTTCAGCAATATGAATGCCTTTGACACCAAGTGATTCCATTAACTGCGCCCAATCTCTTCTTGACTTTGGAATTGAAGTTGATTTTTGTGTGTCATGTGCAATGGTAAGCAACGCTTTCTTAATAAACCAACTAACCATGCCTGGGTTTGCGCCACAGCAACTAACTTGGGTAGCTATCATTGGGTGTTTGTTTTTAAATTCAAGCATCGTTTTTCTTAATGCGTAGTTGGTTCGTTCATGTTGAGGAGAAGACTGGTTAAAATAAAATCCTGACCATGGCTCAATTACTGTATCAATATAATGAGCGCAATATTTTTCACATAGTTCCATAATTGCGACACTTGACACATCAACAGAGACATTAATCACCATAGTTCCTTTGCTAAGGATTGGACTTAAAATTGATTGATAGTTTTCTTCTACTAATCCAATATCTAGGTAAGTATATTTACCACGCAAGTCCTCTAGTAATGTCGAGTTATTCGGGGATATAATAGTTACATTATTTGGATCAAAAATGAAGTGTCTTTCTAAGAGTGGTAATAGACCTCTCCCAACTGCACCAAATCCAATAAGGATAATACCACCATCTATTTTTAGTCTCACCATATTTTATAATTATACTTTAGTGAATTGATTAATGTGCAAGATTTTAATAGTAAAATAGCTATTCGTTAGTAACATTTGGGGCCATAGTTCAATTGGTAGAACGCCTGCTTTGCAAGCAGGAGGTCAGCGGTTCGATCCCGCTTGGCTCCACCAAATATTTGGTTCATCGGCTATTAATTTTTCCTTTAAACTCTGTCCATATTTTATTTAATTCTTTAGTGTAAGCAACTGGCAATCCTTTTATTGTTTTAATCCTACTTTTAACTTCTTCCTGCGGATAAATTATTTGATTTGTAAAAATATCTTCAGAGATATATTGTTCAGAAGCCTTGTTACTGTTGGCATAATTATTGTAATTTGTTATTTTTGCTGAAACTTTTGCGTCTAATATATAGTTCAAAAATTGATGCGCTTCTAATTTGTTAGGGGCTTGTTTAGGAATCAATACAGTATCTAACCAACGAATTCCGCCTTCTATAGGGATCTCATATTTAATTATTCTTGGACTTTTATTTTTCCTAGCACGCTGTTGTGCTTGTAGGGCGTCGCCATTGTAAGCAATAGCAAGACAAATGTTGCCCTCGCTTAAATCACTTATAATTTTATCTGTACTTATTTGACTTATAAATGGAGCTATTTGAAATAGAATTTCTTTTATTTTGATGAGGTTTTCAGTATCTGCATTATCAACAGGTATGCCAAGGTAAAGTTTAACTAACGTTGATATATCAATTGGACTATCAATAATCCCAATACCGCAGGCAGTGTATTTTTTTATGTACTCAAGCTCAAAAATAGATTTTAGTGTTTTCATGTCTTCAAGATTTCCTAGAATATTAATTTTTCTTTCTAGATAGGCTATTCCAGTTGTACCCCAATGATAATTAATGGCATGCTTATTACCTGGATCATATGACTCAAGTTCAAGATAAAAATTTTTATCTATATTACTTAGATTGGGAAGTAATTCTTTTTGAAGCGGATGAACCAGACCATTTTCAAGATAAACTGTAAAAAAATTAGCTGAGGGAAAAACTAAGTCATAGTCATTTGTTTTTGAAAACATAATTTTTTCAAGCGATTCATCAGTATCAAATAAATCATATCTAACTTTTATACCTGTTTTGTTTTCAAAATCAGTAATGACACTTGGGTCTATGTAGTCCGTCCAGTTTAGAATATGAACTACTTTTTGCTTTTCCGAATCATCTTTATTAAGCAAATTTGAATCGCATGAGGTTAAAATTAAAGTGGTTAAAAAGATCAGACAGCATTGAATAAATTTCATTGATTCCTAATTGTAGTTAAAACCTCGATTGTATTATAAACAGCATAAAGTAAACAACAAATAGTTGGAATTAAAAAAAGTAGTAAATAACTACTTACTTAATACCAAAGCAGTTAACAACCTAATTTCAAGTTCTTCTAGACGATTTTTTTGTGATGGCATAGTGGCTTGTTTCCATCTTTTTCCGTTATTAATTACTCCATTTGCAATTATATCTTGTAATTGTTCTCTTGAGTCACCGTATAACCATATCGAATCATTTAGTCTTGGGGCCCCAATTATTTGGTTTCCAACCCCACCCGGGCCATGACATGCGGAACATAGTTGCCCAAATAATAGCGCACTCTGACTAACTTTGTCAGTCGGCTCAGAATTGAGTGATTTAACATAGGTTACCATATCAGCAACACCTTGTTCCCCTAAAATAGCTGACCAGCCTGGCATAATATTAACCCTGCCTTCTTTAATGGAAGTGTATACGTTCTGCGCATCTCCACCCCATATCCAGTCATCATCCTTAAGATTAGGTGCAAAATTCTCTATGCCTTTAGCTTCTTTCCCATGACATGAGGCACAATTATTTTTATACAATGAATACGCACTTTTCATTGCTTCTGGGTTTTGTTGTAACAGTTCAATACTCTGTGATTCCCAATTACTTCTAATTAATTTCACTTCCTCTTTAAGTTGAGCTTGTTGTGTAGTATGGTGGCCTCCTGATGTCCAATCTAATAAACCTTTAAAACCGCCAAGACCAGGGAAAAGCATTAAATAAACTGAACTAAAAATTATAGAAATTGCAAACAAACCAAAAAACCATTGTGGTAGTGGTCGATCACCCTCGCTTAGATTTTCGTCCCAAACAATGTTCTGATGTGTTTTGCTCTTATGTAAGTAAGTAGAGATAAGTAGAAAGCACAAATACAATAGTCCTATAATTGTAAGAGTTATAACCCAACCACTAAAAAAACTGTTTGGAAGTAAATTGCTAGTCATTTTGAATTGGGATCCTTTTTACATGATCAAATGATTGTTCGGAATAATTTGACATAAGCACAGCCACAAGTAGGACCATAAATCCGCAAACTAGTAAATCACCTACAATAAATAAATAGTTCATTGTTGTGCCTCTATTGTGTTTTGTTCCGTGATAAATCTTCCCAAGCTCATTAAATAAGCAACGACAGCATCAAGTTCGGTCTTATCTTTAATTTCAGATGGTGCGTTTTTTATCTCTTCATCTGTGTATGGAACACCAAGTATTCTAAGTGTATTCATTCTTGCCTCAATATCTGGAATAGAATTTTGCAAATCGTTAACTTCTAACCATGGGTATGCAGGCATAATAGAATCTGGGACAACTTTAGTTGGCGCTGTTAGATGAATTCTCTGCCAATTCTCACTATATTTTCCATACAATCTAGATAAATCTGGCCCAGTTCTTTTTGAACCCCATAAAAATGGGTAGTCATATACTGAGTCATTTAATCTTGAATTTCTGCCATACCTTATAGTTTCTCCTAATAAAGGCCTTATTTGTTGACTGTGGCATAGCGCACATCCTTCCCGAATGTAAATATCTCTTCCTGCTAATTCTAATGCGGTGTAAGGCTTAAGATTTTCTGCTGGCTCTTTAAATTTTTTATCAAATGCAATTGGCACAATTTGTGCTAAACCACCAATGAGAGACACAATCAATACTGTCATTCCAAACAATAGAATGTTGCGTTCAAGAAATTGGTGTATTCTTCTAATCATACGTTATTATTTTTACCACATTTATAAGTTAAGTAAAAGTTAATTGCCATAAGCAATACACCAGAGAAGAAAAACACCCCTCCAAAAAATCTAATTAAATAATACACTTTAACCGAATTTAAAATATCTATAAAACTGTAAGTGGAAAAACCAGCTTGATCAAATTCAAGAGATCGGACGCCTTGTGTAATGCCAGCTATCCATAATGGGACAATGTAAAGAATAATTCCTAAAATAGCTAAAGAAAAATGAGCTTTTGCCATTTTTAAACTGTACAACTCTCTTCCAGCCATTTTAGGAATCAAATAGTAAAGTACCCCAAAAGAAATAAATGCATTCCAACCCAATGCACCAGAATGGACATGACTTATGATCCATTCGGTATTGTGACCAATTGCATTAACTGTTTTAATCGCTAACAAAGGGCCTTCAAAGGTTGCTAGACCATAAAAAATTAAGGAGTATGCAATGAACGTGAGAGGCATGTCTTTGTGCAATCTTTGCCAAGCACCATTAATTGACATTAGACCGTTTAACATTGTCCCCCATGAAGGTAACAGTAGGATCAAGCTCATAGCCATTCCTAAACTTTGAATCCAATCAGGAACAGATGAGTAATGAAGATGATGTGGGCCAGCCCAAATGTAGGTATATACAAATGCCCAAAATGATAAGATCGATAATCTGTAACTCCAAAGAGGTAAACCTGTAATTTTAGGTAAAAAATAAAGAAGCATTCCTATAAAACCACCAGTTAGGAAAAATCCAACTGCATTATGTCCATACCACCACTGCACTACCGCACCTACCGCACCATTGTAAATCGGGTATGATTTTGTTAAACTTACAGGAATAGCCAGACTGTTAATAATATGTAGAATTGCAACCACAATAATGAAGGCTGAATAGTACCATAATCCTACATAGAGCTGTTTTTCTGTTCGTAGCACTATAGTACCGAAAAAAACCACTGCAAAAGCAACCCAAACGATAGTTATAGCAATGTCTAGCGGCCATTCAAACTCAGCGTATTCAAGCCCAGTGTTAATACCCATTGCGATTGTTACCATGCCGAGCAAAAGTCCCACTTGCCATCCAGCAAAAACAAACCAAGCTAATTTTGGAGCAAATAATTTTGCGCTACAAACTCTTTGTACAATATAAAAACTAGTGCCAATAAGCATAGAACCACCAAAACCAAAAACAATGGCGTTGGTGTGGATTACCCTAATTCTTCCAAAGGTTAGCCAAGGTGTGTCAAGATTTAACCATGGCCATACCATTTCACTAGCGGCGTAAAGTCCTGCTGACATTCCAAATATTGCCCAACAAATCGCTGCCCACATAAAGTAAGTTACTATTTTGTTAGAGTAATGATGGTATGATAAATTCATAAAACTATAGATCTATAGTTTTTATTATAGCATCATTTTTTTTAAAATCACTTAAAACTAAAGTTGCATTGGTAATATGCCCCACTTTTCTTCTCGGTCGAAAACTTTTGTTGTAATCATGGATTTGTACATCTGGTAATGGATAGATCAAATTTTGGTTACGAATGCTCCCAATTAAATTATAAATTTTAATATATTTCTTAGTAAGAGTAATCTTTCCTATAGGTATGTTAGCTATTGCTCGAATATGTGCCTCAAATTGATTTATTGACGCACCCTCAATGCTCCAGTGCCCGGTATTATGTACTCTTGGAGCGATTTCATTCACGATTAACCTATCTTTTAGTTCAAAAAATTCAACACATAGTACCCCTACATAGTTAAATGCCCGCACGATCTTCTTAGCAATTGCTTTTGCCTGTTTTTCGAAACGATATGTATGTACCACTTCACTCGATTTAAGCATGCCTCCTTGATGTTCATTTAAAGTCATGGGGTAAAAGTGAATTTTTGTTTTTCCTGTCTCCGAAGCTACACTAATGATGGATAGTTCTCGCTTAAACGGGATAAATTTCTCTATAATCCAATCATTGTTGTCTATTAATGAAAAATGCCTCATGCAATCACTTTCAGAGGTAATATGAAATTGAAATTTTCCATCGTACCCCCCGATTCTTTTTTTTAGTATGCAATTAAATCCGAATTCACTTGCGGTGTGAAGTAGGGAATTTTTAGAGTTTATAATTTTGTAAGGAGCTGTTTGTATTCCAAGTGAATTGAGAAAATTTTTTTCTAAAAACCTATCCTGAAATAACTCGAGATAGGTTAGTTTCGGAACTACATTTTTTTGCATACGAAAATAATGCAACTCTTCTTTAGTTAAATGCTCATGTTCAAAAGTTACAACATCACATAATTTACAAAAAGTACTTATATCTTTTTTTATATTTTTTGTTTGGTTGAATATCTGCCCAAATATTTTTGGTGGTTCATGAATATTGGCATGTTTATAAATTAAAAACTCTATACCCAAATGAGCGCCATATAGTGACAACATTCTGGCAAGCTGTCCGCAACCAAAAATTCCAATTTTTTTCTTTCTCACATTATTTGATTCTAGATTGTAATACTTTTTTAGTTTGTATGGCTCTAAAACGATGATATTTTTTCTTTAAAGTATCATCTTGATTAGAAAGAATTGAGACTATCAATAACGCCGCGTTTTTTGCACCTGCAACTCCAATGGCGGTAGTTCCTACAGGAATGCCGTAGGGCATTTGAACAATGGACAACAAAGAATCTAAACCATTCAATTCTTTTGAGGAGATAGGTACCCCAATGACAGGAATAGGGGAGAAAGCAGCCAGCATTCCTGGAAGGTGTGCGGAACCTCCAGCCCCAGCAATAAAGAAAGTGCAGTTCATTTTTTCTGATTCTTTAGCAAATTGGGTAAGTTTTGTTGGAGTTCTGTGAGCAGACACTATGGAAGAGTCATATGAGATTTCAAATTCCTTGAGTACCTTGCAAGCATTTTTCATAACCGGCCAATCATTTTTTGATCCCATGACCACTCTAATAAAGTAATTACTCGGTTTAATCATGGTGTCTATATTAGCATAGTCAAACATAAAGTACTATGATTCGGTGTATAATAACGCATTAAAAGTTGTTTTTTTATAATGGCGAGGCAATAAATATGACGAAAAATATCCTTTTTTTTATTTTATTAACTGTATTTGGTTACACAGGATTGGTATCGGGTGCAGAGACAGCTTCATCAATAATAGTTGAAGAAGTAGCACCACAAGCAATTCCAGATTCTCAAACCACACCAGTAGCCAGCACTCCTGAAGTAGCACCACAAGCAATTCCAGATTCTCAAACCACACCAGTAGCCAGCTCTCCTGAAGCGACACCACAAGCAATTCCAGATTCTCAAACTACACCAGTAGCCAGCTCTCCTGAAGTAGCACCACAAGCAATTCCAGATTCTCAAACCACACCAGTAGCCAGCTCTCCTGAAGTAGCACCACAAGCAATTCCAGATTCTCAAACCACACCAGTAGCCAGCTCTCCTGAAGCGAC